>NZ_JBVHLW010000009.1:0-38586 GCF_055558795.1 Streptomyces sp. NPDC025618
CTTCGGGCGCGGCCTCAATCGCCGGCCGGGCTTTGGTTGTGGTGGGTGCCGGGGGCGGGTCTTCCGGGCTGGGGACCGGGAACGCGGTGCGGGTGCCGTTTCTCGTATGGAGTGCCCCGAACTCGCACCGCGTTCCAGAACCCCACCCTCCAGCCCCACCCCCTCCCACCGGAGAGCGACATCAGGTTCCGGGGTGCGCCTGTCTTTTTGTTTTCAGCCCGTTGGGGGCACCTCTGGGGGCACCCCCGGACGGAGTCTGGGGGAGGTAGCTGGGGGAGTTCGAGGACAACGCGCGAAGCGCGTTGCTGGGGGTCTGGGGGCTTGCCCCCACGCGGCGGAGCCGCACATCAGACGCAGCCGGGAAGGGGCGGGACTGGGGAACAGAACAGCCTGTCCGGCGCTTGAGGACGCGGCCGCAGGACGCTCCCGCCGCAGGCGGCAACGAAACCCGCACGCCGGAGGCCGAGGCGCACGCCCTAGTTTCCCCACGCGCCGGACACCTCAAAGCGGGTCCACCTGAATCGCCACCGCCTTCACCCTCGTATATTCCAGCAGCGCCGCGAACCCCTTCTCCCGCCCGAAGCCCGACTGCCGGTAGCCACCAAAGGGAAGTTCGACCCCACCGGCCGCGCTGTACGTGTTGACGAAGACCTGGCTGACCCGCAGCGCCCGGGCCACCGCGTGGGCCAGGCCGACGTCGCGGGTCCAGACGCCGGCGCTCAGGCCGTACGTCGTCGCGTTGGCCAGAGCGACGGCCTCGGGCGTGTCGCCGAACGGCGTGACGCACAGGACCGGGCCGAAGATCTCCTCCTGCGCGATGGCCGCGTCGGGCGGGACGTCGTCGAAGAGCGTCGGTTCGACGTAGAAGCCCCCCGCCGCGACCTCCGGCACTCCCCCGCCGACGACGAGCCTGGCGGCCTTGCGGCCGGCGTCGATGTGGTCGAGCACGGTGCCGCGCTGGCGGGCGGAGATCAGGGGTCCCAGGTCGGGGTCCTCGGCGCCCGGCCCGATGCGCAGCCCCGTGAACGCCTCGGCGAGGGCCGCGCTCACCTGCGCGTGGACGTCCTCGTGGACCAGGACGCGGGTGCCCGCGGAGCAGTTCTGCCCGGCGTGCTCGATGACGGAGGCGACGATCCGCGGCACGGTCACGGCCGGGTCGTGGTCGGGGAAGACGAGGTGCGGTGATTTGCCGCCGAGTTCGAGGGTGACCGGGACGATGCCGTGAGCCGCCGCCGTCATGACGGACCGTCCGGTCCGGCGGGAGCCGGTGAAGGCCAGGTGGTCGAGGCCGGGGTGCGCGGCCAGGGCGGCCCCGGCCTCCGGGCCCGTGCCGGGGACGGCGTTGAGCACGCCCGCCGGGAGGCCCGCCTCGGTGGCGAGTTCGGCGATGCGCAACGGCGTCAGGGGAGCGTCCTCGGCGGGCTTGAGGACACAGGTGTTGCCCGCCGCCAGCGCCGGGGCGAGGGTGCGGGCGGTGATCTGCATCGGGTAGTTCCAGGGGATGATGTGCCCGCACACGCCGTGCGGTTCCTGGAGGGTGTAGGCGAGCAGATCGGGGTGGTCGAGCAGCGTGCGCCCGTGGAGCGCCTCGACGGTCCCGGCGTAGAAGTCGAAGTAGCGCGCGGCGACGTCCGCGTCGGTGTACGCCTGGCTGATCGGCTTCCCGGTGTCCAGGCACTCCAGTTCGGCGAGCTCGCGGCGGTGGGCGCGCAGGGTGTCGGCGACGGCCCGGCAGGCCGCGGCGCGGGTGGCGGCCGTGGTGCGGCGCCAGGTCTTCTCGAAGGCGGTACGCGCCGCCGTCACCGCCCGGTCGATCTCGGCGGGTCCGCAGCGGCTCACCCGGACACAGGGCCGGCCGGTGGACGGGTCGAGGTCGGCGAAGGTGTCCCGGGCCGGGACCCGCCGTCCCTCGATGAACGCCTCCACCAAGGGTATTTGACGTTTCGTCATATCACTGCCGCCGTTCCGTGGTCGAGCGATCTGGCGAGGATGCCGGAGAGGTGCGAGCGGTCGACGTCGCGCGGGCAGCAGGCCAGCAGCCGCTCCTGGCGGGCCGCTCCCTCGGTGAGGGCGGGGATGTCACGGGCGGTGTAGCCGAAGTCGGAGAGCCCGCGGGGCCCTCCGGTGTCGGCGACGATGTCGAGGAGGGTCTGCGGCAGCAGGTCGACGCCGTTGCGCACGGTGGTCCCGTCCAGGCTCGCGCCGAGGAGCTCGGCGGCGCGCAGGTGCCGTTCCGGGGATGTCGCGTAGGTGAAGGCGAACGCCTCCGGAGCCGTGACGATGACGGACTCCCCGTGCGGCACCAGCGGGTGGTCGACCCGGTAGTCGCGGGGGCGGTAGTCCGTGACCAGGCCCGCGACGGGGTAGGCGCAGGCGTGCGGGATGTGCGTACCGGCGTTGCCGAAGCCCATGCCCGCGAACAGCGCGGCCCGGCTCATCCCGGCCCGCGCCTCGATGTCGTACGGATTGAGCACGGCCCTGCGCAGATAGCGCCCGACCAGCGTGAGGGCCTGCTCCGCCCAGACGTCGCTGACCGGGTTCGCGCCGACGTAGACGGGGCGGACACCCGGCGAGGCGTACGGGGGCCGCCGGTCGTAGGGGCGCGCGGTGTACGACTCGCAGGCGTGCGTCAGGACGTCGTAGCCGGAGGCGGCGGTCACGGCGGGCGGCATCGTGACCGTGTTCCACGGGTCGACGACGGCGGCGGTGGGGCGCAGCCGCGGATCGGATATGCCGGTCTTGACGCGTTCGGAGACGACACCGAGGGCGACCATGCAGGTGCACTCGCTGCCGCTGCCGGCCGTGGTCGGCACGGTGATCAACGGCTTGAGGGGCCGGGGTACGGGCGCGCCGTCGCCGATCGGCCGGTTGAGATAGCGCCGGAGCCCGCTGCCCGGACAGCTCCGCAGCAGGTTGATCATCTTCGCGGTGTCCATGGAACTGCCGCCGCCGAGGCCGATATAGCAGTCGTACTCCCTCTTTCCTAGGGAGGCGGCGGCTTCTTCGCACCCTCTGTCGGTGGGCTCGATCTCGGCTTCGTCGAAGATCGCCGTTTCCACGCCTTCCTGCTCCAGGAGTGCGCGGACTCGCTGCGGCAGTTCCAGGCGGGTGAGGTTGGGGTCGGTGACGATGAGGGCGGAGCGGGCTCCCAATTGCTGGATCTCGTGGCCGATTTCCTGTGTGGCGTGGAGGCCGTAGCGGATGGGTGGGGCTTGCCAGGTGATGACGGTCTCGTGGGTGCGGGTGGTTTGCACGGTGCCTCCTGTTGTGACCGGTGGTCTTTTTCCCCAGCCCCGGCCCTTCCCGGCTGCGTCTGATGTGCGGCTCCGCCGCGTGGGGGTGCGTGCCCCAGTCCCCGGGTGCGGGTGGTCGCCGCCTGCGGCGGGCCTTTTTCCCCTACCCGCCCCTTCCCGAAACTGGGGGCAAGCCCCCAGACCCCCGCAACGCGCTCCCGCCGCAGGCGGCGACAAACCCGCACCCGGAAACACCCCGTCACCCATCAAGCTCAGACATCCGATGCGCCGGATACCTGAACCCCGCCGCCTTCGACGGAGTCACCACCTCCCCCACCACCTCCCATTCCTCCTCCGTCAAGGAAAGCCCCACCGCCTCCACGTTCTCCCGAAGGTGACGCGACCTCCTCGTCCCAGGAATCGGCACGATGTCGCCGCCTCTCGACAGGACCCACGCCAGCGCCAGTTGGGCCACGGTGGCCCCATGCCGGCGGGCGATATCGCGCAAGGGCGCGACCACACGCAGGTTGGAGGTGAAGTTCTCGCCCTGGAAACGAGGGCTCGTGCGCCGGTAATCACCTTCGGCGAACACATCAGGTGAGGTCAGCGTCCCCGTGAGGAAGCCGCGCCCGAGCGGGCTGTACGCGACGAAGCCGATGCCGAGTTCGCGCAAGGTGGCCAGGAGGCCGTTCTCCGGGTCGCGGGACCACAGGGAGTATTCGGTCTGGACGGCGGTCACCGGATGGGTCGCATGGGCCCGGCGGACCGTGGCGGCGGACGCCTCGGACAGGCCGATGTGGCCGATCTTCCCGGCGGCGACGAGTTCGCCGAGCGCCCCGACGGTCTCCTCGATCGGCACGGCGGGGTCGACGCGGTGCAGGTAGTAGAGATCGATGCGGTCGACGCCGAGCCTGCGCAGCGAGGCGTCGCAGCACTCCCTGGCGTACTCCGGGCTGCCGTCGATGCCGAGCCAGGTGTTGCCGGGGCCGCGCCGCAGCCCGAACTTGGTGGCGACGGTGACCTGTTCGCGGAGCCCGGTGACGGCCTTGCCGAGAAGTTCCTCACCGGTGTGCGGGCCGTAGACGTCGGCCGTGTCGAGGAGAGTCACGCCGAGGCCGACGGCCTCGCGGATGGTGCGGACGGCGTCATCGGGGTCGGCGGCGCCGTAGAAGTCGGTCATGCCCATGCACCCGAGGCCCAGCGCGGAGACCTCCAGGGTGCCGAGGCGGCGGGTCGGCGGCGGCTGCGTCATGAGGCCGCGCTCACCTCCTCCAGCACCTTGGCCAGGGTCTCCATGGCCTGGTCGACCTGGGCGAGCGTGGTGGTGGCCGGGGGCACGAAGCGCAGGACGCTGCCGCCGCGGCGCACGCTGAAGATGAGTCCGGCCTCGAAGCACCGGCGGCCGATCTCGTTGCCCTCCTCGAAGGCGGGTTCCTTGGTGTCGCGGTCCTTGACGAGTTCGACGCCGACGAGCATGCCGCGCCCGCGCAGGTCACCGATGATCTCGTACCGCTCCATGAGCGCGGTCAGGTGCTCGCGCAGCCGGGCGCCCAGCGCGCGGGCCTTGGCGGGGACGTCCTCCTCGACGACGATGTCGATGCTGGCGGACCCGGCCGCGCACAGCAGCGGGTCGTTGCTGTGCGAGCGGGTGACGGTCAGTCCGGTCTCGACGACCTTGTCCTCGATCGCGTCGGTGGTGGTGACCGAGCTGATGCCGACGCCGCCGCCGAGGTGTTTGGCGAGGGTGACGATGTCGGGGACGATCTCCTCGTCGGTGAAGCCGAACATCGTGCCGAGCTTGCCCAGGCCCGTCTGCTCGTCGTCGACGACCAGCAGCATGCCGCGCTCGTGGCACAGCTCCCGCAGCCGCGCCAGCCAGCCCTTCGGCGGGTCGATGACGCCGCCCGCGCTGAAGAGGGGTTCGGTGATGACGGCGGCCGGCTGGTCGGTGGCCTGGGCGTCGACGAGCTCGAAGCTCGCGTCCAGGCAGGCGAGGCCGCAGGAGGGGAAGGACTTGGCGAGCGGGCAGCGGTAGCAGTACGGGGCGAGGAGGGCGTACGAGTCGCCGGACAGCGGGCCGTGGCCGCGCCGCCAGCCCGCGAAGGTGACCGACCGGGCGCTCGCGGACAGCCCGTGGTAGCTCACGTGCGGGCTGAAGATCTCGCGGCCGCCGGTGTAGATCCGGGCGAGCAGCAGGGCCAGTTCGTTGGCGTCGGCGCCGGACTCGCCGAAGAGGCTGCGGGTGAGCGGATCGGGCAGCAACTGGCCGAGTTTGGCCGCGAGTTCGATCTCCTTGACGTTGAAGTGGCTGCTGTGGGCGTGCAGCATCGTCTCGCACGCCTCCTGGACGGCGGCGAGGATGCGCGGGTGGTTGTGGCCCAGCGCGGCGCACATCTGGCCGGAGTTGAAGTCGAGGTAGTCGTTGCCGTGGAGGTCGGTGACGACGGAGCCGCGCGCGGACGCGAAGACGGGCCCGGAGAAGGCGCTCGTGTCGATGCGGCCGCGGAAGCTGTACCGCTGAGCGGTGTCCAGCAGCTCGCGTTCGCGCAGGCCGGGGTCGGGCGCGCCCGCGGGCCGGCCGGAGTGCTCAACTGTGGTCATCACGATCTCCCTGTTCTTTCGGGCCTTCTGTCGGACCTGCCGCCGTCTCGAGGGCGGCCTCGCACACCGCCGCCAGTTCGGACACGTGGGTGGAGAACAGCGTCCAGTGGTCGCCCGGCACCTCGACGGCGCGGAACCGGCCGCCGGCCGCGTAGGGGCCCCACCCGTATGCCTCCGGGCCGGTGCCGCCCGGGCCGTGGGTTCCCTCGCGGGTGTGGATGAGCGTCATGTCACCGGCGTACGGCGGGGGTTCGTAGCCGGACATGGCGCGGGCGTTCTCCGGATAGACGGCGGCGAAGCGGCGCACCTGCCGCGAGGTGAGGCCGGAGCGCTCGCCGCCGGCGCGGCGGCAGATCTCGGCGGCCGCGGCGTCCACCTCCTCGTAGGGCGCGGTGACCGGCGGGTCCTGGCCCAGGGCGCGGGAGACGAACTCCACGGCCCGGGCGCGGATCGCCGGCATGTCGGGCGGACGCAGGTCGCAGTCCAGGAGCAGCACATGGCCGACCCGTTCGCCCTCGGCGGTGAGGGCGGCCGCCATCTCCAGGGCCACGGCACCGCCCATGGAGTAGCCGCCGAGGAGGTACGGGCCGTGCGGCTGGACGCGGCGCATGTGGCGGATGTAGCGGGCGGCCATGGCGGGGACGGTGCGGTCGGCGCGGGTCGCGTCGCTGCGGCCGACGGACTCGAAGCCGTACAGCCGGACGCGGTGTTCGAGGCGGCGGGCGAGCTGTCCCAGCACCAGGACGTGGCCGCCCATGCCGTGCACACAGAACAGCGCGGGCCGCCGGCTGCCGGGCGGCGCGAAGCGGACCAGGGTGCGTTCGGCGGCGTCCTCGGGGGTGCTGGTGGCGATCCAGTGGGCCATGCGGCGCACGGTCGCGAACTCGGCGGCGCCGCGCCGGGGCAGCCGCACCCGCAGGTCGTTCTCGACGCTGGCGACGAGTTCGGCGGCGAGCAGGGAGTCGCCGCCGAGGTCGAAGAAGTTGTCGTCCATGCCGACCGGGGTCCCCAGGACGCGCGTCCAGACGTCGCCGAGGGTCTTCTCCAGGCCGGTGCGCGGCTGCCCGGCGGGGTGCTCCCCCGTGGTGGCGGTCATCGGCGGACCGCCCCGAACGGGGCCGGGACGCGGGCGATCTCGTCGAGTCCGCCGTGCAGATAGGCGTCCCTGGCCGTGCTCCGGCGGATCTTGCCCGCGCTGGTCTTGGGCACGGTGCGGCGCCGGATCAGGACGAGTTCGGCCAGGCGCAGGCCGCACGCGCGTACGACGGCCCGGCCCGCGGCGGCTCCGACGGCGGTGGCGCCGTCGGGCGTGCCGTCGTACTCGGCGACGGCGACCAGCCGGCCGCCCGCCGCGCCCTCGGTGTCGAAGGCGGCGACGCAGCCAGGCCGCAGCCGGGGGTCGGCGGACCAGACGGCTTCCTCTATGTCCTGGGGGTAGTGGTTGCGGCCGTGGACGATGATGACGTCCTTGATGCGCCCGGTGACGTAGAGCTCGCCGTCGCGCAGCAGGCCGAGGTCGCCGGTGCGGAGGTACGGGCCGGTGTCCGGCGCGTCGGCGGGGCGGGCGGCGAAGGTGGCGGCGGTGGCGTCCGGGCGCTGCCAGTATCCGGCCGCCACCCCGGGGCCGCGCACCCAGATCTCGCCCTCGGTGCCGTCCGGGCGGGTGCGCAGGGTGGCGGGGTCGACGACGCGCACCTCGGTCCCGGTGACGGCGCGGCCGACCCCGACGACGGGGGAACCGGCGTGCGCGGGCAGGGCGGTGACGCGGGCCCGGGTGCCGGGGTCGGGGCCCGAGACCATGAGGGTGGCCTCGGCGAGCCCGTACCCCGGGGCGATGCGCTCGGCGGAGAAGCCGGAGGGGGCGAAGCGTTCGGCGAAGCGCTCGATGGTCGCGCGGCGCACCGGCTCGGCGCCGTTGACGGCGAGCCGCCAGGCGGACAGGTCCAGGGCGGCGGCGCGTTCGGGGGTGGCCTTGCGGACGCACAGGTCGTACGCGAAGTTGGGCGCGGCGCTGAAGGTGCCGCCGAAGCGGGTGAGGTTCTCCAGCCAGCTCAGCGGGTCGACCATGAACTCGAACGGCGAGGAGAGGACGGCGTCGGTGCCCGTGCAGAGGGGCAGCAGGATACCGAGGATCAGGCCCATGTCGTGGTAGGGCGGCAGCCAGGACACGAGGCGGTCGTCGGGGGTGAGGCGGAAGCGGTCGGCCATCGCGGCCATGTTGGCGAGCAGTCCGGCGTGGGTGACGACGACGCCGCGCGGGTCGCCGGTGGAGCCGGAGGTGTACTGGAGGAACGCGATGTCACCGGCCGCCGCCGGGCGGCCGGGCGCGGTCGCGGCGCTGTCGTCGGGGCTGTCGTCGGCGCTGTCGATGGTGTCGGTGGCGAGGCCGGGGAGGCCGCGCAGGCCGGGGGCGCCCCGGTGGCCGGCCAGGTGCTCGGCGTCGGTGGCGAAGAGCGCGGGCCGCGCGTCGCGGACGATCGCGGCCACGCGGGCGGCGCCCGCGGGGGTGTCCGGCGGGTTCGCGGGCACGGCCACGACGCCCGCGTACAGGCAGGCGAGGAAGGCCGCGACGTACTCGGGCCCGTGCGGGTGGAGCAGCAGGACGCGGTCGCCGGGCCGCGCCCGGGAGCGCAGGGCGGCGGCGAGGGCGCGAGCGCGGGTGTCGAGCGCGGCGCGGGTCACCGCGAGGGTGTTGCCGGGGGCGTCGGGGTCGCGGGAGTCGAGGACGAAACGGAAGGCGAGTGCTTCGGGGGTCCGCCGCGCCCGGTCGCGCAGCAGCGTGTCCAGCCCGGCGGCCTGCGGCCGGGGCATCGAGCCGATCGACATGTCGTGTGCAGTCCGTTCTGTGCGCGCCGGCGGTGGATCGCGGCGGATTCCAGCGAATTCCGGCGAAATTCCAGCGAAAGGGGTCATGCGGGCCGTGGCCGCGCCTCGGGGGCGAGCCCGGCGAGCGCCGCGTGGAGGACACCGGTCCCGGCTCTCAGTACAGCGTCGCGCCAAGCGGGGTCGTCCGGGTAGAACGCCGCGCTCATCCGCCGTCCGATGCTCTCGGCGAGGGCGGGCCGGTGTTCGGGGTGCAGCCACAGCCAGTTGTCGGCGCGCAGCGCGGTGAGCACCTCGAGGCCCGGGGTCGTGCCCATCTCCAGGGTGATCGCGGTGAGCTCCGGGCCGTCGCCGAGGACGTCGGCGACCAGCCCCGCGCTGTTGCCGGTGATGGGGGTGGAGCTCGAGGTGCCGTCCTCGGAGACGGTGAGCGCGGGGCCGTACCAGGCGCGGGCGCGGTCCAGGGCGCCCGCGTCGCGGCCGCCGCGGAAGATCGGTTCGATCCGGGCCCGGGCGCCGAGCCCGGTGTGCAGGTCGACGTAGGCGACGGCCTCGGCACCGGCCGTGTAGGCGGTGACGACCTCGCGCAGCACCCGGTGCGACCAGGTGGGGGCGGTGCCGCCGTAGAAGAGCCCGTCGGGGTGGGTCCACTGGCCCTGGGTGACGGCCCGCTGGAGCGCTCGGGTGCCGTGGACGGCGGCGAACGCGGCGAGGGCGGCGTCGCCGCGGCCGTGGGCGGGGCCCTCCCAGTCGTCGGGGACGAGGGCCGCGTGCAGTTCGCCGTAGTGCGCGTTGGCCGGGGGCCGGGCGTGGTCGACGAAGTTGCGGTTGAGGTCGGTGTTGTCCTCGTCGACGCGGCGGCGGTGGGCGAAGCCGAAGGGGTTGAGGGCGTGCACGGCGACGAAGGCGACGTCGCGGACGCCGTAGGGATAGCCGTCGGCGACGAGCGCGGACTGGAGGGCGGAGCCCGCGTACCCCTCGATGCCGTGGGTGCCGCTGACGCACAGGACGACGCGGCGCGCGCCGCGCGGCCCGAAGCGGGCGACGTCGGTGCACAGGGGTTCGCCGCCGGGGCCGGTGGCGCGGGCGTTGCGGTACGAGCGCGGGGTGGCGCCGCGGGCCCTCGCGCGGGCGAGGAAGGTACGCCGGGCCGCCGCGTACGTCTCGCTGAAGTGCCGCGCCGGGTGGTGGCGGGTCACCGGACCGCTCCCCAGGCGGTGGCCGCGCTCGCGTGGAAGGCGCGCAGCAGGGCGAGCGAGGCGGCGCGGCCGCCCGCGTCGAAGACACACAGGACGCGGTCGCCGGGCCGGGTGGTGCGGGCGAAGTACGCGTTGACGGCGGCGTCCCGGCACAGGGGCCGCTCGGGGTAGAGATCGGCGGGGATCCCGATGCCGGAGATCACCCCGGTCCGGGGGTCGAAGGGGTGGCCGGGTGAGAGCAGGGCGGCGACGCTCTCGGCGCGTGCCATGCGCGCGGCGTCCTGGGGCGCGCCCGAGCAGTCGGGGTAGAGCGAGGTGCCGGGGATCCGGGTGAAGGTCCGCATGCCGCAGAGGACGACGGGGTTGTACGTCTTGAGAGCGATCAGGCGCGGCAGGTCCTCGGCGGTGCGGCCCAGCGCGTCGAAGTGGGCGCCCCAGCTGGAGCGGAGTACGGCGGTGTGCCGGAGCCGCTCGGCGACGAACTGCGTGGTGACGTGGAGCAGTTCGGCCCCGTCGGGCAGGCGGTCGGTGCGGGAGGCCAGGGCCCCGACGGCGGCGCCGGTGGCGGGGTCGACGGCCACCGTGACCAGAGCGGCGGAGCGGAACATGTCGCGGCGGAGCGCGAAGAGTTCCCGCATCCGCAGGGCGGGCAGGGCGGCGGTGAGGCCGTCGACGAGCCACTCCTCGCGCCGCGCGGTCAGCTCCCCGGGTGGCCTGAGGTGTATCAGCTCCACGTCCGTGCGGTCCCCCGTGACCGTCATCGTCTCTCCCCCGTGCTCTCGCGTGCTTCCTTGTCGGGTCCGCCGGGCCCCGGCCGTCTCATGCCTCGACGGGGGCGGGCAGGTCCAGGCGCCGCGAGGGGTCGACGGTGAGGCGGTAGAGCTCCAGGAAGTACAGCTGCCAGAGCTGGTAGATGTCCTTCAGGTGGGCGAGGGTGCGGCGCTCGTCGTCGGGGGTGCGGATCATGCCGGCCAGGACGTCCCAGACGAAGTCGTCGTGGTCGTCGTCCAGGTCGGTGCCCACGTGCGCGCGCTGCCCCTTGATCTTGTCGCGGCCGAGGGTCTTCTCCAGGTTGTCCAGCCAGGAGGGCTGGGTGCGGGTGGTGGTGTACTCCACGAAGTAGACGCTGGCGACCAGCGCGAGCGGGCTGTCCTCGTACTCCAGCCCGTACTGGAGGTAGCCGGTCAGCAGCTTGGTGGAGAGCAGCGGCTCGGTGGCGTAGATCTCCTCCTTGGTGACGCCGACCTTGGCGAGGTCCGCGGCGAAGAGGGTGTCGTGCAGCATCTCGTCCTCGGTGTAGTGCGCCCACTTCTTGGCCGTGGCCGGGTCGGTCTTGGTCCAGTGGCGCAGGGCGAGGGCGTCGAGGGTGCGCTTGCGGCGCAGCCGGAGGATGGTCTCGATGTTGTGGCGCTTGTAGTAGGCGAGGTCGATCTCCTTCGACTCCAGCTGGTGGCGGGCGAAGGGGATCGTCTCGTAGAAGTCCTTGATGCACAGGTCGAGGTAGGCGTCCACCCGGGTCCGGAATTCCCCGTTCTTCATGCGGCCCTCTCCTTTTTCTGTCCAGCGCTACTGATGGTTCGTCAATGACAGCCGCATCCCGGCCTGTTGGTCCGCCGCAGGCGACGGCTCGCCGCCGTGGCACCCAGCAGCACCTCGCCCGCGCCGTTCACGACGGCGGATCCGGGGCACAGGAAGGTGAGCGCGAAGCGGGTGAAGGGGGTCAGCCCCAGGCCGAGGTGCACCACGCCGTTCGTCGCCCCGTAGACCTCGTTGAGCCCGCAGTTGGCGGGCACGGTGTCCATCTCCGTGTGGATGCCGAAGCCGAGTTCCCACACCGGGCGGTAGCGCTCGTCGGTGTCCAGGAGCGTCTGGAGCGCCTTCGCCACGGCCGCGGCGGCGGGGTGGCCGGTCCCGGGGCGGCACGCGGTGACGGCCCCGGCGGTCACGGTGAGCACGACGGGGTGCCGGTGCAGGGGCAGCAGCTGCCGGAAGAGGGCGTCCTGGGCCTCATCGAGGGCCCGGTCGTAGCCCGCGTGCACGATGGGCCAGCCGCGCAGGGTGAGTTCGCCGTAGAGGGCGAGGCGGCGGTCCGCGTCGAAGCCGGTGATGGCCATGGGCAGCACGCTGATCTCGCCGCTGGGGGCGATCTGCTGCTCGCCCGGCGCGAGGATGCCGGCCTGGAGGTTGATCTCCAGCTCCGGGTCGTCGAGGCCGAGGGCGCAGGTGGTGCCCTGGGCGCTGTCGACGATGCGCAAGGATTCCGCCCGCTCCAGGCCCGCGAAGAACCGGTCGGCGCGGGCCGCCTGGGCCTTGGGGTCGGTGCGCTCCAGCACGGACAGGAAGTAGCGCAGGTGGCCCGGCTCCACAGGTGTCGATCCGCACGGCATGACGGCGATGCGGCGGGCCCCGACGGCCTCCGGGCCGGGTGAGGTGACGTACGCGCCGGGACGGACGACGAGCACGTCGGCGGCCTCGGGGATCCGGGTCGCCAGGAGGTCCTGGAGCGTATCGGCCGGGCGGGCGGCGACGACCAGGACCCCGTCGTGGCCGCGCGGCTCCTCGACGACGAGATCACCGGCCAGGGCCTCGTCGGTGACCAGGCAGAAGACTCCCTTGGGAGCGGTGAACTGCCGGTACGCCGCGGGGCGTACGACCAGTGGGGACGCCACGGATTCCTCCTGGGCCGGACTCGGGGATGTGCCACGCCGGGGTTCGGCGGGTGGGCCGGGCGTCAGCCGGCCCACCCGCCTCCTGACGCGGCGGGGACGGCCGCACCGGGCGCGCGCTCGGCCCGTCGTGGGGCCTCGGCCGCCGGCCGGGCCGGGTCAGCCCAGAAGGGTGCCCAGGTAGTTGCTGTTCTTCTTGACCTTGATCTTCTTCTCGGTCTGCTGCACGGCGGATCCTCCTTCCGGACAACTCGGTGGCGTTCTCCCGTACGGGAGTTCATGGGGTGGCGGGTCCCGCGGGGGCCGCGGCGACGCGGTCCTCGGTGTAGCCGCCGTCGACGCCCAGGACACGGGTCCCGGTGTCGGTGTAGACGGTGGTGCCGGGGGCGATGATGTCGAGGTGGTACTGCGTGTACGGGGTGAGGCCGAGCCCCCAGTGCAGGCAGCCCTGGGTGCCGCCGTAGACCTCGTTCATCGCGTGGTTGCCCGGCAGCAGGTCCAGGCTGGTGTTGAGGGCGTGGCCGATCTCCCAGACGATGCGGTAGCGCGAGTCGACGGCGAACATCGCCTCCAGCATGTCCACCGCGGGCCCCGCCGCCGGGGTGTCGGCGCGCAGGTCCGTGATGGCCCCCGCCTCGACGCGGGCGATGACGGCGGCGCCGGTCATCGCCGCGAGCCGGCCGTGCACGCGGGCCTGGTCGCGCCGGGTGTAGGAGGGGGTGCCGTTGTGAAGGATCGGGTATCCGCTCAGGACGATCTCGCCCTCCAGGGGCAGCCGCATGTCCTCGTGGAACTCGGTGATCTCCACCGGCAGCACGCTGATCTCGCCGGAGGGCACGATCTGCTGCTCGCCCCAGTCCAGGGGGCCCGCCTGCTGGTTCCACTCCAGGCCGTCGTCGAGGTGGCGCAGGACGGCCCGGGTGCCGCGCCGGTCGTCGCGGTAGACGAGGTGCTCCGCCGCTTCGAGGTGGTCGAAGAACGCGTCGGAGAACGCGCCCTGTTCGGCGGAGGAGGTGCGCTCCATCACCCGCAGGAAGTGCCGGACGGTCTCCAGCGAGGTGGGCGTGGAGTTGCAGGCCATGGCCATCAGCTTGCGCCGCGGACCGAGGTCCTCGGGGCGGGGCGAGGCGAAGAAGGCGTGCGGCGAGATCGCCAGCACATGCGCGGGCTCCGGGATCCGCTCGCGCAGGACGTCCTCGAACATCTCGCCCTCGCCCATCGGGACGGTCAGATAGTCCTTGTACGCGCCGCTGCGCACGATCTCGATCCGCCCCGTCAGATCCGGGTTCGTCACCAGGCAGAACACCGCTCCCTGCGGGGCGCCGAACTGCTGGAGCCGCTCGGGATCGACCATGATGACCGCGCTCATCGGTGACCTGCTTCCTGGCGGGGGAACGCTGGGGACTGCGGATGTGCCGATGCCTGCAACGTAGGCGCAGCCCGGTCTGCGGGGTGTCTACGGGACGTCCACCGCGCGTACGCCGGGCCGGTGCGCGGCGCCGGGACGTTGCCAACCACCCCCGCGTACGGGCATGTTCGGTGGGGGATTCCCAGCCGTAGGCGGTTCGAGGGGGCGCGCGTGGGACGGACACAGCCGTCGCACCAGGACACGGGAGTGCTGCGCGGTGCCGCGGCCGAGTGGGCGGCGCTGCCGGTCGCCGAGAGGCTGCGGCTGCTCGACGACGCGCGGCCGCGGATCGTCGCCGTGGCGGACCGCTGGGTGGCGTGGTCGTGCCGGGCCAAGGGCATCGGCCCGAACTCACCGGCGGCCGGGGAGGAGTGGCTCACCGGCCCCTATCCGCTGCTCCGCTACGTCGACGCGCTGGCCCGCACGCTCACGGCGGTCCGCGACGGGCTCGACCCCCTGCGGGGCGTGCGCTTCACCGTCCGGCCCGGCGGGCGCACGGCGGTCCGCGTCCTGCCGTTCGAGGCCACGGACCGGCTGCTGATGCACGGCTACCGGGCCGAGGTGTGGCTGGAGCCCGGGATGGACGAGGCCCGGGCCCGCGCGGGCGCCGGGCACGGCGCCCGGCCGGAGGGCGGCGGGGTCTGCGTGGTGCTGGGCGCGGGCAACATCAACTCCATCGCGCCCCTCGACGTACTGCACCAGCTGTACGCCGCCGGGACGGTGGTCCTGCTCAAGCTCAATCCGGTCAACGACTACCTCGCGCCGCTGCTGCGGCAGGTCTTCGCGCCGTTCATCGCGCGGGGGTTCGTACGGATCACCACGGGCGACGCCGCGGCCGGCGCCGCGCTGGTGAACGACCCCGCGGTCACGGCCGTGCACATCACCGGCAGCGCCGCCACGCACGACGCGGTCGTCTTCGGCCCGGGACCCGCGGGCGCCGCCCGCAAGGCCGCCGGGCGCCCCCTCCTCGACAAGCCGGTGACCAGCGAACTCGGCGGAGTCGGCGCCGCGGTCGTGCTCCCCGGCCCGTGGCGCCGGGCGGACCTGCGCCACCAGGCACGGCACCTGGCGGCGCAGAAGCTCAGCAACAACGGCTTCAACTGCGCGGCGGCGCAGGTGCTGGTCCTGCCCGAACACTGGGAGCTGCGCGCGGAGTTCCTCGACGAGCTGCGGTCCGCGCTGCGCACCGCGCCCGCCCGCCCCGCCTACTACCCGGGCGCGGCCGAACGCCAGGCGCGGGCCGTCGCGGGCCGCGCGGACGCCGAGCTACTGGACTCCGCCGAGGTGCCGCGTACGCTCCTGCCGGGTCTCGCCCCGGACGCCGGCGACCCGGCCTTCCGCACCGAGTTCTTCGCGCCCGTCCTCGCCGTCACGGCGCTCCCCGGCCGGACCCCGGCGGAATTCCTCGACCGCGCGGTGGAGTTCTGCGACACGGCGCTCGCGGGCACGCTCGGCGTGAACCTCGTCGCCCACCCCCGGACGCTGCGCGCCCTGGGCCCCCGCTTCGAGGAGGCCGTGGCGAGGCTGCGCTACGGCACGGTGGGCGTCAACTGCTGGACGGCGGTGGGCTACGCGCTGCCGCGCGCGACGTGGGGCGCCTACCCCGGACACACCCCCGCCGACGTCGGCAGCGGCATCGGCACGGTGCACAACGCGCTGCTGCTGCCGGGGGTGGAACGGACGGTGCTCACCGGCCCGTTCCGGCCGGCGCCGCGTTCCGTACTGAGCGGGGAGTGGGCGCTGTCGCCCGTCCCGCCGTGGTTCGTGCACAACCGGACGTCGGACGAGACGGGAAGGTTGCTGTTCGCGTATACGGCGTCGCCTTCGGCGCGGAGGCTGGGGCGGGTGCTGTGGTCCGCGCTGCGGGGGTGAGGGGGCGCCTGCGGCGCGTGTCCCAGGCCCCCGGCTGCCTCGCCGTTGCCGCCTGCGGCGGGAGCGCCCTGCGGGCGCGTCCTCAAACGCCGGACAGGCTGAATCGTGCGGACCGTAGCCAGCACAATCAGCCCGTTGGGGGCACCTCTGGGGGCACCCCCGGACGGAGTCTGGGGGAGGTAGCTGGGGGAGTTCGAGGACAACGCGCGAAGCGTGTTGCTGAGGGGCTGGGGGCTCGCCCCCCCCACGCGGCGGAGCCGCACATCAGACGCAGCCGGGAAGAGGCGGGGCTGGGGAAAAAGCCCGCCGCAGGCGCCACGCACCCGCCCCCACCCATCAGCGCAAGCTAGCCGCGCCCACCGACCCGAGCCAGCGCCGGAACGAAGCGCGCCGCATCCACCGTACCGACGCCCGTAGCCATGTCGAACCCATCGACCGCCTTGTAACCGACAACACCCTGGTAGCTGTTGTCCGTACCGTCGTTCACATCGACGATGCCCGTGCCCGGCCGACCGTCCAAGGCCCGGTCGTAGAGCGTGTACAGCGCATCGTGGATGTTCCCCAGCCGGTGCCCGGCCGCCTGGTCGGCGAGGGCGACGATGCCGGAGAACAGGGGGCTCGACTCACTCGTACCGCCGGAGACGTCCCAGCCGGTGGCGGCGGGGTCGTAGCTGGAGTAGACCCAGGCACCGCCGTTGACCGCGGCGGCCATGGAGATGTCCGGGGTGCCGCGGCGGTCACCGACCACGTCCGCCACGCCGTCCTGGAAGTCCGGGCGGTCGAAGACGTGCGACTGGCCGCCGCCGCCCGCGCCGTTGTCGTTGTAGACGCTCTCCGGGGCGGTGCGCTCGCCCTTGTCGTTCAGGTGCAGCTGGGTGCCGCCGACCGAGGTGACCAGCGGGTCGGAGGAGGGCCAGGAGTTGACGCGCTCCTTGTAATAGCCCTTGCCGTCCGCGGTGTTGTCGGTGGCGCCGCCGTCACCGGAGGAGGCGAGGACGGTCACGTTCTTTCTCTCGGCCGCCTTGAAGGCGTACCGCAGGTTCTTGATGCTGGAGAAGTCGCCCTTGTCGAAGCCGGGGAAGGTGTTCTCCGTGGCGCCGAAGCTCTGGGTGATGACGTCGCCGACACCGTGGTCGATCATGAACTTCTCGGCGTCCATCATCTCCGGCAGGCCGGTGACGCCCTCGGTCTCCGCGACGGCCGTCTCGACGAGCACGATCTTCGCGTCCGGCGCGATGGCGTGGGCCATCTCGACGTCGAGGGTGGTCTCGCCGGCCCAGCCGGTCATGTCCGTGTTCTTCGGGTCCCAGGCGGGGACGTTGCCCCACTTGACGACCTTCACCGGGGTGCTGGCCATCCCGAACTGCTTGCTGTAGACGTCCAGGTCGTGCTGGATCGTCGGTGAGCCGAAGGAGTCCACGATCACGATCGTGCGGCCCTTGCCCGTGACGCCCGCCTTGTAGAGCGGGTCGAGGTTGTACGCCTTGCGGTACTGCAGCGGGTTGTAGCAGGCGATCTTCCACTTGGCCTGGCACTCCGCGGTCGGGACCGGGCTCGGCTGTCCGTGGACCAGTTGGTGACCGGCGACGGCCGGGATCACCTTGGTGTGCGGGACGGCGGCCTCCGCCGTCGCGCCGGCCTGCGGAAGGGCCGCCGCGGCCAGCGCGGCGGTACCGGCGGCGACAGCGAGGACGCGCAGCCGGGGGCGGGCTATGTGCATGGAGTCTCCCTCTGTGGGGGCGGAGCCGCGAGAAGCGGCTGCGGCGATCCCACCGGGCGATCATGTGCAGAACAAGAGCGTTTGTCCCTTGATGCCGAATGCTTTACCTGGCGCCGAAACCTTGGATTTTTCATGGACATTTCATGAGGAGGTTGCGGTGTTTCGCATACCCGTTCGACACTCGTCGCGCTCCATGGGACATAACGGGAGAGACTGGGAGAAGAGCTCCGGGAGGGGCTGGGGGCGGACCGGACACCGACCACCGGACACCCCGAGAAAGCAGGCACCACCATGGCTTTCCGCAGCAGAAACCCATCCGCCGAGCCGGCGCTCGGCACGTCCGCGACCGCGTTCTCCGCGGGGATCCTGCTGCTGCGCCTCATGCTCGGCCTGATCATGATGGCGCACGGCTCACAGAAGCTCTTCGGCTGGTTCGGCGGCGAAGGCATCAGCGGCACGGGGAAGTCGTTCACCGAGCTCGGCTATCCGGCCGGCAGGACCATGGCCGTCGTCGCGGGCCTCAGCGAGAGCCTCGGCGGCGCGGGCATCTTCCTCGGCCTGCTCACCCCGCTCGCCGCGGCCGCGCTCCTCGGCACGATGATCAACGCGCTCGACGTGACCTGGGACGGCAGGTTCTTCGCGCCGAAGGGCGTGGAGTTCACCCTCCTGATCGCCGTCGCCGCGACCGCCCTGGCCCTCACCGGCCCCGGCCGCCACGCGGTCGACCACTACCTCCCCGTACTGCGCCACCACCGCCTCTCGTACGGCGTCGCGGCGATCATCCTCGCGGCGGTGGCGTCCTGCGTCGTCCTCCTGATCCGCGGCTGACCGGCACCGCTCAGCCCCAACGCGCCTCGAAGGGCAGACCGAGCCGATCGCTCTCCATGACCACCCTCAGCATCGCGCTCACCGTCATGGCCGACGCTCCGCAGGACGCGGCGCCGGTCCCGGGGCGGGCAGCCGCCTTTCGAGGCGCGGCGGCACCCGCCGGATCGGCCCGGTCAGTCGCTGCCGGAAGCGCGCAGCACCTGGGCGTCGGCCAGCTCGCGGTAGGCCGGGCTGCGGTCCAGCAGTTCGTCATGGGTTCCCTCGGCGATCACCCGGCCGGCGTCGAGGAGGTAGATGCGGTCGGCGTTCTGCACGGTCGAGAGCCGGTGGGCGATGAGCAGCACCGCGCACCTGGCGGCTATGTCACGCATGACCTTGCTGAGGGCGGCCTCGTTGAGCGCGTCCAGGTGTGAGGTGGGCTCGTCGAGCAGCAGCAGGGAGGGCCGGGTGAGCAGGGCGCGGGCGAGGGCGACGCGTTGGCGTTCGCCGCCGGAGAGACTGGCGCCGCGTTCGCCGAGGACACAGCGGATTCCGCCGGGAAGCCGGTCGGCGAGCTCGGTGAGGTTGGTCATCCGCATGACGCGTTCGACCTCGGCCGGGTCGGCGTCCGGCACGGCGTAGGTGATGTTGTCCCAGAGGGTCCCGTGGACGACCGGGGTGTTCTGGTCGACCAGCGCGATCCGGGACCGGCAGGCACGGCGGGTGAGTTCGGGCGCGGGACGCCCTTCGAAGAGCACGGTGCCCGCGTCGGGATCGTAGAAACGGGCGGCGAGGGAGAAGATCGTGGTCTTGCCGGCGCCGGAGCGGCCCACCAGCGCGGTCTGGCCGTAGCGCGGAACCGAGAGGGACACGCCGCGCAGCACGG
This sequence comes from Streptomyces sp. NPDC025618, assembly GCF_055558795.1. NCBI lineage: Bacteria > Bacillati > Actinomycetota > Actinomycetes > Kitasatosporales > Streptomycetaceae > Streptomyces > Streptomyces sp. NPDC025618. The sequence continues at coordinate 19,216 of NZ_JBVHLW010000009.1, forward strand.
GCCGGCCCGTCGGATAGGCGAAGTGGACCTCGTGGAAGGCCAGGGCGGGGGCCGGCCCGGCAGGGGCCGGGCATGCCTGGGGAGCCGGCGGGGGCACGCGAGCGGGGCCGGGCGGTTCCCCGGGCAGGGCGAGGATCTGGTCGACGCGCTGATAGGCGCCCATGCCGCGCTGGATCAGGCCGATGGCCCGGAAGACCGAGGAGAGCGGGATGACCAGGTAGGACGCGTAGAGCAGGAAGGCCACCAGTTCGCCCAGCGAGTCGGCGCTCCCGACCCGCATGCCGCCGATGACCAGGACGAGCAAGAAGGAGCCCTGCACAGCGAGTTCGACCGCCGAGCTCATGAACGCCGCCAGCCTGGCGGTGCGCACACCGGCGGTGTACGCGCTCTCCACACGGGTGCCGATGCGTTCGGCCTCGCGGTCCTCCGCACAGTGGACCCGCACCATGGGCAGCGCGCCCAGCGCCCTTTCGAGGTCCGCGGCCATCTCGCCGACGGCGCCCTGGGTGCGTTCGGCGGCCGCGCGTATCCCGGACAGCAGCGAGGTGACGATGAGGGCGGCCGCGCCGACGGTCGCGGCGACCAATAGGAGCAGCAACGGGTCGAGCCAGGCCATCAGTGCCACGGCGCCGAGGGAGACCAGCGCTCCGGAGACCAGGTCGACCAGGGCCTGGGCGGTGGCCTCGCGGACGACGGTGGTGTCGGCGGTGACCCGGGATATCAGATCGCCGGTGCGGTGCCGGCCGTAGGCCCGCATGTCCAGGCGGAGCAGATGGCCGATGAGCCCGTGCCGCATGGTGCGGATGACACCTTCGCCCATCCGTTCCAGCAGGAACCTGCCCACCGCGCCGGTGACCGCTTCCGCCGCGAACAGGCCCGCCAGCAGGACCAGGGGCCACAGGAGCCCGCCGTGCCGGGCGGCGTCCACGATGTTCCGCGCGACGAGCGGCTGGGCCAGTCCCATCGCCGAGCCGGCCAGGGTGAGCGCGGTGGCCACGCAGATGACGCGCCGGTGCCCCGAAGTCAGCCACAGCATGGTGCCCAGCGCTCCGCGGCCGCCCCGCCACGGGGTGGCCGGCCCGCCCGGCCGGGTGTCACGGTCCTCCGGGCGAGGCTCGGCGTCCGCGGTGAGCTGCCCGGTCACGGCACGTCCTGTGCCGCGGCCCCGTCGGGAGCGACGACGAGGAGCCGGGTGAAGTAGTCGTCCGGAACGCCCTCCCCCACCGGCCGGTCATCGGCCTCCACCCAGGCATGGGCGGCGAACGGCGGCACCGCCCGCACCCCCGTGCACCAGGTGGGCCAGACACCCCACAGCCGGCACAGCAGCGCGGTACCCAGCGAGCGCGGCAGGCATCCCTGCGGCCCGGCACAGCGCAGACTCACCGCGCACACCGCGTCCCGCGCGGCCTGCGCCTGCCCGGGCGTCGCGGCGACGGCACGCCTGCGGAAGACGGCCAGCACCGCGGTGATGTGCCGCGGCGGCAGCCGGGCGAGCAGGCGCGCCATCGGAAGAACGGCGTGGGCGCCGAGGCGGTGCGCGAGCGGGACACCGTCCGGGCGGACGAGCGCGCTGGGGGTGCTCATGACGCCAGGCCGCTGGAGCGGAGCCGGGCGGTGAGCTCACGGACATCGCGCTCCGCCTGCGCGAGGCTGATGTCGAACGCCGCGATCAGCGCCTTCGCGGCGTCCGCCTCGTCGCCGCCGTCGAGCAGGGTGCGCAGGACGAGGGTTCCGGTCGGGTTGAGCTCCCAGTACTCCCCGCTGCGCTGGTTCAGCAGGACCGTTCCGTAGTCGGTGCGGGCGGTGGAGATGCCGGCGGCGAGCCGCAGTGCCATGGGCCGTGCCCCTTTCACGGGTGCTGTCCTGGGGTGGCCGTACGGCTGTCGAGGCCGCGCAGCCACACCTCGCAGGCGATGGTGGAGTAGAGGATCGCGTCCTGCAGACCGGGGCTCGCCGGGCGGCGGGCCAGGTCGCACAGCGCCTTGCGGTCGACGAGGCCCAGAGCGGCCAGGCGGGAGTCCTCCCACAGGGCCAGCAGGTCACCCCGGTGCTCCCGCAGCCCGTTGGAGGCGTCCATCGACGCCTGGGCCTTGCTGGTGCGGCGCAGGCACTCATCGGGCACGATGCCGCGCATGGCCGTGGTCAGCAAGGGTTTGTAGGCCCAGGGGGTCACGCGTTCACTCGCCCGCACGGCGAGGGCGGCCTCGATGACCCGGTCGTCGAGGAAGGGCGAGGCCATCGCGAGGCCGGCCCGGGCCGCCATGCCGTCCCAGATGCGGATGATCCGCGTGCAGGCGCGGATGGCCTCGAGGTCGGTGTGCAGACCGCGGTCAGGGTGCAGCGGCCGGGCGGTGGCCGCGGCCCGCAGCATGGCATGGCGGGCCAGTGCCTCGGTCTCGTGGGTGGCCCAGTCGAACAGCCGGGGCGGGGCCGACCAGCCCAGGGCGCCGGTGACGGTGGCGGGCAGCGGGTCGCGCAGGCACATCGCGGCGTCCGCCAGCCACCGCCGGTACGGCCGCCCGTCGGCGAGTGCCCGGGCCATGGCGGCCGAAGGCCAGTTGAACAGGACCTTGAAGCCCCGCAGTTGACGCAGCGCCATTCCTGGCTGACGGCGCAGCAGACGGTGGTAGTACGCCTCCGAGCACCAGGCGATGTGGTCGCCGCCGATGCCCGTCAGATGAAGCCGGCTCCCGCGCGCCCTGAGGGCCGGCAGATGGTGCAGGACCCGGGCCCGGTCCATCACGCCGATGGTGGGCTCGTCCATGGGGTCGTCGATATCCAGCAAGTCCGTGTAGACCAGGGGAGATTCATCGGCGTCCCATACGACATGGTCGACCTCGGGCAGGTGGCCCGCCGCCCGCTTCGCCCAGTCCAGGTCGTCGTCGGCCGGGTCCCGGCCGGGCCAGGTGGAGGCGATGACCCGCGCCGGAGAGCGGTCGGCGAGAAAGCAGAGCGAGGTGGAGTCCAGACCGCCGGAGAGGTCACAGCTCACCACCCCGCCGGGGTCGGTCCGGGCCGCCACCGCTTCGATGAGTACCTGCCGGACCACCGGCGCCCCGGCGGCGAGCGTCCGCACCGGCTCGGGCGGCTCCCACCAGCGTGAGGTCCGCGCAGTGCGCCCGTCCGCGCCCAGATACAGCGCGTCGCCCGGGGAGACGGCCTGGACGCCCTGGAACACGGAGGTCTCGTAGAGCGGGTGCGGGACGGGCCACAGCAGCCTGACGGCGAGTTCGCCGCGGTCGGGTGTGGCCCTGGTGGCGCGGGCGAGCAGGTCGGCGGTGCTGGCGGCCACCGCGACGCCCCCGGCGGCCGCCCGGAAGACCAGCCGCAGCCCGGAAGCGGTGCCCTGCACACGCACCCGGCCGTCCAGCGACGCCACCAGGTGGAAACTGCCCGGCAGCGTGCGGGTGAGCGAGTCGAGCTGGGTGAGGTCCGTCAACCGGTCGGCGTGGCGGCGGAGTTCGTCCGATGTGACGGGGCAGCAGCCGAACACGGCGAGAGCGGCCCGCCGCGTGCCGGCGCTGACGCACTCGGCCTCAGTCCACATACCGACGATCCACGGACGGCCGGAGGGGTGGTCAAGGGTGCGGACCGGCTGCCCGGCCCGGGCAGGGAAGTGACGGGGGAGACAACGGGCCACGGCGAGCGCGTCCCCGCAGTCCGGAAGGACCGCGAAAATCGCGTCACCGAGGCCCGAGCCCGCGTCATCGCAGGAAGACGCCATGGTGCTGGATCAGCGACCCTGCCTCAGTTCTTGCTGAGGATCAGACGGTCGTTGCCACTGCGCTGAAGCAGCCCGGTCTTCGTGCGGAAGTCGCCGCGCCGAACGAGAGTGGGAGCCTCGTACGTCTTCTTCATGACCTTCTCCTTCTTCGGGAGATGGAGAACCACCCCGACGTCAGACGTAACTCCCATCCGATGCAAGGAGGTTCGCTGTCACGTAGAACGTAGCAGCGTCACCCCGGTGTCGGACCATACGACTATGTGCGTAGCTATGGACAGAATCGCATGGGTATGCTATAGAGGGATGTTCGAGATTGCCCCTTGAGTTTTCGGCCCGCACGCCGGAGATGGAGTCGGGGCGAAGGCCGCCCCGGCGTCCGGCACATGCCTGTGCGAGGCGTCAGATGCCGCTCAGTCCGGCAGCGCGGCGGTGAGGTCCACCTCGACCAGCTGCCCGGCGAAGCCCAATTGCGCGACCCCCAAGAGCGTGCCGGCGGAGGTGAACGCCGGCCCGAGGACGGAAGCGGTGAGCCGGCTTCAGACGATGCCCAGATCCCCCCCTGCCGTCGCTCCGTACATAGATCACTGAACGGACCACGTGCCGCGGCTGGGCATTCACCGCCGCGAGGGCGGCGAGCGCGCTCGCGACGACCTGGTCGACTTGCGCCTCGAGGGAACCCGGACCGACGAGGGAGCCGCGCCGATCGAGCGGACACCGCCCCGCCAGGTAAGCCGTCCGACCGGCCTCCACAACGGTGATGTGGTGATACCCCGGCATCTCGCGCAACTGGCCGGGGTTGAAGCGGGTGATCTTCGCGGTCACGCCTCGAGTCTGACGAGACCGCCGCGGAAACGCATCGCAATCCACCCGCACACCGTTCACCTATTGCGCACACTGTTCGGTCACCCGTACAGTGTGCGTACCGGAGCAAACCCGCAAAAGGAGAGAGCACCCCATGACCTTCGACCCCGCCCCCTGGCAGGCGCGTTTCGATGAGCTGCGGGCAGCGCACCGCGTGCCCGGGGCGACGCTGGCCGTGCTTGTCGGAGAGGACGTCCACGAGTTCGCCAGTGGCGTGCTGCACCGGGGGACGGGTGTGGAGGCGACCACCGACTCCGTCTTCCAGCTCGGGTCGATAGCCAAGGTCTACACCGCCACCCTGGTGATGCGGCTCGCCGAGGACGGCGCGCTCGATCTGGACGCCCCGGTGGTGGACGTGCTGCCGGAGTTCGCCGTCGCCGATCCCCGGGCCACCAAGGCCATCACCGCGCGGCAGTTGCTCTCCCACACCAGCGGCCTCACCTGCGACTTCACGCACGACACCGGGCGCGGTGACGACTGCCTCGCCCGTTATGTGGAGGCCGCCCGGGGCGTGGCGCTGGACTGCCCGCCCGGTACGGCCGTCTCGTACAGCAGCGTCGGATACAACGTGCTCGGCCGCATCGTCGAGGTGCTCACCGGCCTGACCTGGGACGAAGCTCTCAAGCAGCGGCTGCTCGGCCCGCTCGGGCTCACGCGGACGATGACACTGCCCGAGGAGGCGCTGGCCTTCCGGGCGGCGATGGGGCACCTGGGCGAGCCGGGGCGGGAGCCGGAGCCCGCGCCCGCGTGGGACATGATGCCGCGTTCGGCCGGGCCGTACGGCCGGGTCATCGCCTGTGCCGCCGACGTCGTGCGGCTGGCCGCGATGCACCTCGACGGCGGCATCGCCCAGGACGGCACCCGCCTGCTCTCCCCCGGGACGGTGGCGGCGATGCAGCGGCGCGAGGTGGACGTCCCCGACAAGTGGACGGTCGGCGCGGACGGCTGGGGGCTGGGCTGGACGCTCTACAACTGGGACGGGATCGCGGGCTTCGGCCACGACGGGGCGTCGATCGGGCAGTACGCCTATCTGCGGGTGGTGCCCGAGGCGGGCGTGGCCGTGGCGCTGCTGACCAACGGCGGGGCCGCCCGCAAGCTCTGCGCCTCGCTGCTGCGCGAACTCCTCGCCGAACTGGCCGGAGTGCGGATGCCGGACTCCTTCGCCCCGGCGGAGCGGCCGCCCGTGGTCGACATGGCGCCGCTCCTCGGCACGTACCGCCGCGAGGGCGTGGTCATCACCGTCGCCGAGCGCGACGGCGCGCCGCACATGGTCTACGAGTTCGTGGACGGCATGAAGGACTTCTCCCCGCCGCTCGACATCGACCTGGTGCCGGTGTCCGAGACGGTGTTCGCCGGCACGGGCGCGGGCCCCTCCTTCAGCGAGGACTGGATGCCGGTGGTCTTCTCGACGCTGGCCGACGGCACGGGGTGCGTGTACGTGGGCATGCGGGCCGCCCCGAAGACCGGCCGCTGACCGAGAGGCGCGGTGCGTGCCGGGCGCAACGGATTCCCCCGTGGTTCGTTGAGGACAGTTGAGGACCGGGGGATCCGAGGCCGAGGGAGCGCGATGCCGGCACCACCGCCCGCCCTGAGCGTGCGTGACGTACACAAGTCGTACGGATCCCACGAGGTGCTGCGGGGCGTCTCGCTCAGCCTCGCCCCCGGCACCCTGGCCGGGCTCGTCGGGGAGAACGGCGCGGGCAAGACGACGCTGCTGCGCATCCTGTGCGGGCAGATCCCCGCCGGCTCCGGGACGGTGCAGCACCTGGGGGCGCTGGGCTACTGCCCCCAGGAGACGGTGCTCAACGACTTCCTCACCGTCGAGCAGCACGTGCGCTACTTCCGCTCCGCGTACGACCTGGACAATGTGGACCGCGCGGAGGAGCTTCTGGAGGAGCTCCACTTCGCCGAGTACCGCCACACCCGGGTCGACGCCCTGAGCGGCGGCACCCGGCAGAAGCTCAATCTGACGCTGGCCCTGATGCACGACCCGCAGGTGCTGCTGCTGGACGAGCCCTACCAGGGCTTCGACTGGGAGACGTATCTGCGGTTCTGGGACCTCGCCGCCCGGCTGCGCGACCGGGGGCGGTGCGTCCTCGTCGTCTCCCACCTGGCCTGGGACACCGAGCGGCTGGACGAACTGCACCGGCTGCGCGACGGCGTCGCGGCCCGCTGGGAGCCCGGCCGGGGCACCTCCGCGGGATCCGGGGCGGCGCGGTGAGCCGGGCCCGGTCGCGGCTCCTGACGGCCGTCGGCTTCGCCCTGCTGGAGCACGCGCGCAACCGCTTCGCGCTCGTCCTGGTCGTGTTCTACATCCCGCTGTGGCTGACGCTGGAGCACTGGTTCGTCACCTCCGACCCCGCGACGTTCCTCCTGCGCGCGACCGGGGCGCGGCTGACGGTCGACGGCGGCCATCTGACGATGGTGTCGGGGGCGGTCAACACGGTCACGCTGATCGTCGGGTTCATGATGTTCATGACGACGTTCAAGTCCCTGGCCTTCGACAGCCGCCTGGTGCTCGCGGGCTATCCCCGGTTCCATCTGCTGATCGCCAAGGTCGTGGCGATGACGCTGGCGGCGACCCTGATCGCGGGCTACGCCACGGCCGTGGTCTGCTACTACTGGGACCCGGTGCGGCCCGCGCTGCTGGCGGCGGGGCTGTTCACCGCGGCCGTCGCCTACGGCGGGATCGGCATCCTGCTGGGCGCGTTCCTGCGGAGCGAGCTGGCGGGCATGTTCGTCATCATCATGGTCAGCCTGCTGGACACCATGCTCCAGAACCCGATCAGCAATCCGGCGGCGAGCAAGGACGGCGTGAACCTGCTGCCGGAGTACGGGCCGACGCAGGTGAGCGTGGCGGCGGGGTTCACCCGTGCCGTGCCGTGGGAGCAACTGCTGCTGGGGCCCCTGTGGTTCGCGGGGGCGTGGCTGCTGGGCACGGCGGCCTTCCATCTGCGCACCCGCGACCACCGCCAGGTGCTCCGCGCGGCAGCCGCCCGGGGCTGAGGCCGGGCGGGCAGGGCGAGCGCCTGCCCGCCCGCGCCGTCAGGCCGCGGCCAGTTTCGCCGCGTGCGTCAGCAACTCCTCGTACACCGCGGGCCGGTCCTCGTCGATCACCGGCGCGCCGATGCCGAAGTCACCGTTGACCCAGCGCGCGGTCACGCCCGGGTTCGCCGACTCCGTACCGTCGTGGAGGAACACATGCGGGCTGCACCGCACCCTGCCGTCGCACGCGGCGCGGTACTGCTCGATCACCGCCCGCCGGGCCGTCCCGGTGTCGAGGGCGTCGGCGAGCGCGGCCACGTCCACCGCTCCGGTGGCGCGGGCCACGTCGAGGATGACGTGCCGCATGGAGATGCACCGGCCCTCCGCCCAGAAGGCGCGCCGCAGGGCCAGGTCGAGCTGCTCGCTGGCCCGCCAGCCCTGGGCCTTGGCCGCCTCGACCGCCTCCAGCGCGGGCAGTGTGGTGACGGGGTAGGTCCAGTCCGGGCCCTGCCACAGCCGCCAGCCGGCGTCCGGCTCCAGCGCGCCGAGCACGGCGATCTCGGAGTCCACGCCGGGGCGGGCGTTGACCTCCTCGTTGAACAGCTCCAGCGGGAAGGCCCGCAGGTCGAACCGGATCCGGTCCTCCAGCCCCAGCCGGCGCCGCACCGTGTGCAGGCGGTGCACGGCGACGTGCGCGAAGGAGCAGTTCAGGTCGGTGAAGACGACGACGGTGTCCGGGCTGTCCGGCAGCCGGGGATCTCCGCCGGCCGCGGTGTCGGGTGTGTGCTTCAACATCTCTCCTCACGGGGAGTGCCTGGAGCGGGCCGGGCCCGCTCCAGGCACCTTGTCACGGCGTCCGGCGCGCCGTCACGGTGTTTCCGTCACGCGCAACAGCCCCCACCAGCCCTCGCAGACGCCCCAGTGCAGATTGCCGGTGCGGTAGGCGTAGTCGCCGGGGTAGTTGGCGCGGAAGCGGACGGTGCGGGTGCTGCCCGCGGCGAGGGCGCCGATGGTCGAGACGTACGGGCCGCGGCCGGTCTCGGAGCCGTCCCACACCTGGCCGTGCACGGTGAAGCACTGGTTGCGGCTGCGGGCCCCGCCGATGGCGAGGTGGATGGCCACCTGGTCACCGGCCCGGCACCGGAGCAGCGGGGTGGGCGGGGCCGGGTCGGCGAGCACCGGGTGGAGCGGGTGCAGGGCGGCGGTGCGGTAGTTGTACGCCTTCTGGCCGTCGTCGTCCCTGCTGTCGGAGAACAGGTCGGCGACGGGCTGGGTGAGGTCGCCGTCGTGGAAGAGCCGCAGCCCGTCCTGGCTGACCAGCACCAGTTCGTGCACCGGCTCGGCGTTGAGCCTGCGGACGACCGCCCGTTCACCGGTCCAGCACTCCACGCCGGAGTCCGGGTCGTAGGGGGTGGCGTCGGCTGCTTCCACGACGAGGGCTCCCACCAGGCCGCGGCGCATGTGGGAGACCACATCGGCCTGGTCGCGGAGCAGGGCGACGCCGGGCTCGGCGGCGTACCAGTGGTAGGTGCGCGAGCCGCCGGGCTTGACGGTGCTGTCCTCGTTGTGGCCGGCGTGGGCTCCGTCGTCGGTCTGGACGTCGTAGCGCAGGCGGGTCGGGTGCAGGGAGACCCGGCCCGAGATCACGCGGGAGCCCGGGTCGTCCTTGGCCAGGAGCGGCGGGTCGAAGGCGCTCGCGGGCGGCGGTCCGTCCAGCTCGTTGACGAGGGTCACCTCGACCCACTCGCCCTCCCGGCAGCGCAGCACGAGCGGGCCGTCCTGCCGGACGCCGTCGACCTCGTAGACGAGTCCGTAGGGGTCGACGCGCTTGTCGCTGTAGAGGATGTCGCGGGACTTGGCGCGGACGGTGAAGCGGCGGACCCGCTGCTTGGGCGGCAGGTGGCCGAGGACCGGCGAGGCGGAGGACAGGGCGGGCAGGCCCTCGTGGGGGCTGCCGTGCAGGCGCAGCAGTCCCCAGGCGCCCAGCCACAGGTCGTCGGTGGCGCCGAAGGACCAGAGGTGGTCGCCCGGCCCCTGGCGGGGGTCGAGGTCGAGGTCGCCGACGTTGGAGATGCCCAGGGTCAGCTGGTCGCGCCAGGGGGTGTCGGGGCGGCCGCGCCACTGGCGCCAGCGCAGCCCGTTGGTGGTGAAGCTGTGCTGGAGGTCGTGCGAGCCCTGGAGGACGTGCAGCCGGATCTGCTCACCGGGGTAGGCGTGCAGCAGGGGGGTGCCCGGGTCGCCGTGGACGCTGCTGGCGAACCAGTCGGCGGGGTCGCCGCCGCGCTCCGAGAGGGGTTCGCAGCGGTAGTTGACGGCCATCACGCCCTGGTCGTCGGGGCCGCCGGGGGTCGGGGGCGGGTTGATGGGGCCGCCGCCGTGGCCGCCGGGCATCGCGCCGTCCATCTGCATGTGCTCGACGAGGGGGACGAAGTCCGCCACGGCCAGCACGAATTCGCGGAACTGGCCCTCGGGGCGCTTGATCACGGCCTGGGTGCCGCGGCGCAGCGGTGTCGTGGCGTCGGCGGGCTCGTACCACTCGGCGTCCTCCGCCTCGGCGATCAGCGCGCCGAAGAGGCCGTGCCGCTGGCGGTAGTTGGCGAGCAGGTGGTCGTGGAAGAAGACGGTGCCGAACTCCTCGTTCACGTACCAGCGGTAGGTCCAGGAGTTGTAGCGGCCGAAGTCCTCCGCGCCCTGGTCCACGGTGGTGGTGCCGGAGATGTAGTTCCAGCCGATGCTGGAGCCGTCGGAGATCAGGGGGTCGTATTTGACGAGGTGGGTATGGAGTCCGCACTCGGCCTGGAAGGGCAGCGCGGGGTCGAAGGCGCTCTCCTTCTGGGGGCCGGTGGGCAGCGCGTTGGTGAGGGTGAACTCCAGGATCTCGCCCTTGCGGGCCCGGATGACCAGGGGCTCGATGGTGCGTTCGCCCGCTTCGAGCTGGCGCCGGAATTCCTCCAGGCCGCCCGCCTCCTCCAGCTCCTCGGCGAGGACGAAGAAGTGTCCGCGGTGGTCGTGCCAGGTGACGGCGTGTTCGGCGGTGGGGTCACCGTGGTAGTAGACGGTGCCGCTGGCGGCGACCAGGTGGTAGCGGCGCACGGGTGCGTCCGGTGGGCCGATCTTGGTGAACGCCTCGCCGGGCTGCGGGTCCCGGCAGAAGGCCGCGGCCTCCAGCGGGGTGGGTTCGCGGCCCATGCCCGGGGGCTGGTGCGGGGTGCGCGGCGGCCGGGGCGACTTCTGCGGGTAGGCGGCGGCTTCGCGCATGAAGTTCGGGAAGCCGGGCTTCTCGGGCGTGGGCGGCGGCGGTGGGGCGCGGTGCGGGAGCGGGGTGAGGGCCGTGATCGGGGTGCCGTCGGGGTAGCTTCCGGTGCCGTCCTGGAGGGTGTCGAACATCCGGAAGAGGCCCCACATGCCCATGTGGAAGTGGACGTACATGTGGCAGTGCCAGATCGCGTCGCCGACGGCGGCCTGCGCGGAACCGAGGCCGCCGATCAGCTCCAGGGTGAGGCCCTCCTGGGGGCTGATGCTGACGGAGTCCACGATCGGGGACGCGGGGTCGGCCGGGTCGGTGTGCCACTGGTGGAGGTGGGTGTGGAAGACGTGGGTGTCGCGCATGCCGCCGTGGACGAGCCGGATGACCGCGGGGTCGCCCTGGTAGCCGCGCAGCACCGGGGTGGCGGGGTCGCCGAACATCCACGAGCTGTGGTGCATCTCCTCGCCCGTCTGGGCGTCGCGCACCGGGTCGAGCTGTCCGCTGTCCAGCATCTGCTGGTAGCGGTACATCCGCCATTCCATGGGCTCGATGCGGAGGTTGACCGGGAGCATGGCGTTGTTGAGCGGGGTGAGGTCGCCGAGCGTGTCCGGGCCGCCCCGGCGCGCCCGGGCGGCCACCGACGGGTGGGTCATCGGACCGGCCGCGTCCATGGCGGCCGTGCCGCCACCCATCCCACCACCCATGCCCCCCATGGGAGGCATCACGGTGGAGAGGTCCGCGGGGTTGTCGTTGCTGGGGTACTCCATCATGAAGATGACGAACTCGCGGAAGCTGCGGTCGGGCAGGTGCACGTCCGCGTAGAGTCCGGAGGCGAGGCCGCTGCCGGTCTCCGGGTCCGTCCAGGTGGCGTCCTCCGCCTCCACCACGAGCGCGCCGATCATGCCGTGGCTCTGGCCGCCCTCGCCGCGCGGGTCGGCCATGTCACCGAAGTGGAAGACCCCTTCGTGCTCGCACACCCACTCGTAGAGACGGGTGCCGCCGGGCGGGACGCTGGTGTCGGGGTTGCGCCCGACGGCCAGCCCGTCCTGGGTGCGGGCGTCGTACTGCACGCCCTGCATGGTGATGCCGGTGGGGCGGTCCAGCTCGTTGCTCAGGCGCACGCGCAGCCGCTCGCCGCGGCGCACCCGCAGCACGAGCGGGCGGGCCAGCGGGTGCGGCTTCGGGACCCGCTCGGGCTCCTTGAGGTAGTCCGGGAACGGCGAGGGCCAGGTGGCCGCGACCGCGCGCAGCTCCTCGGCGTCCTGGGCGAGCGTGTAGAGGGCGCCGTTCGCGTCGTAGTCCCCGAACTCGTTGTAGGCGATGGGTACGTGCAGGGCGACGACGTCGTACGTGCGTGTGGGTGTTGCCATCAGTGGTGCTCCCCCGATATGTCGTACGTGCGCGCTTGCGCTTGGTGGGTGAGGTGGAGGGGTGACTGGTTGAGGTGGGGCGGGGTGGGGCGGGACGGGGTGGGGCCCGTCAGGGGGCGGTGCTGTGCGCGAACCGCCCGGTTTCCTTGCCGTCGGAGAGGATCCGGCCCTCCCAGCGGTAACTCTGCCGGAACGGGCCGTCGTTGGCGGCGCCGCCGTTCCGGGTGAAGGTGAGGACGACCCGGTCGCCGCGCCGCACCGCGACCTGGTTCTCGATCGGCAGATAGCAGTGCTTCCAGCTGTCGGAGGCCGTGCGCTCCGCGATCCCGTCGCCGGAGATGTCCAGGGCCACGGTGTCGGAGAGGGTGGCCACGAAATAGCCCTTGAAGCCGCTCAGCACGCCGTCCCGCTGCGCGGTGAAGACGAGCGGCACCTCGTACGTCGTGGCCGGCTCGCCCTGCTCCAGGTCGTGGACGCGCACGATCCGCGGCGCGGCGAGGTGGCCGTCCAGCGGCAGGACCACGTCGTAGTAGAGGTCGAAGGGGCCGCGGGCCCCGCGGCCGCGCAGCAGCTCGGCGAAGTGGCCGGCCCCGCCGCCGTCCTGCGGCAGCCCCGCCCGCACCTGGGCGTGGGCGCGCGCGGCCGTTACCGGGACGAGGTAGCTCTCGACCCGCCGCGGGAGCATCCTGCCGCCGGGTGCGAGGAAGCGGCGGCGCGCGTCGGCGAGGATCGTGGCGAAGCCCTCGTTGTCGGCGAGGTTGCCCATGATCTCCGAGATGACGATGTCGACCCGCTCGGGCAGCTCCACGTCGAAGGAGAGGCCGTGGACGGGCCGGAAGCGGTCGCCGTGCCCGGCGGCCGCCACCCGGTCGCCGGCGGTGCGCAGCACCTCGGCGTTGAGCTCGATGCCGTAGACCCGGCGGGCGCCCGCCTCCAGGGCCCACTGGGCGAGAATGCCGGTGCCGGTGCCCAGGTCGAGGACGGTGGCGCCGGGGCGTACGGCCTCCAGGACGGCGGCGCGGAACGCCTCCATCCGCAGGTCGTCGCCGAGCATCAGGTCATGGAAGGCGAAGTCCCAGTCGGTGAGCCGTTCGGAGGCGGGCAGCCAGACCTGTTCCGCGGTGTACGGCGCCGGTCCGTCGGTGGTGGCGGTCACTGTCGCTCTCCTCGCGTTTCTGCCGGGGCGGTGCCGGGTGCGGTGTCCGCGGTGTCGCCCGCGGCGGGACGGACCGGGAGCGGGCCCGCGCAGGGGCCGGAGACCTGACGGCCGGTGACGAGGTCGAAGGTCGAGCGGTGCAGGGGGCAGGTGATGCGCAGGGTGTGGGCGTTGACGTAGCCGTGGACGAGCCGGCCCTTGCGGTGCGGGCAGGCGGCCGCGATCTCGTACGCCCGGCCCCCGACGGTGACGCGCACCCACTCCCCCGGCAGCGGCTCGACGACGGGTGGCTGGTCGCTCTCACTCATGCCGCCTCCCTGGCCCGCTCGACGGCCGCCTCGAAGGCGGTGCCGATGAGCTCGGAGACCAGCAGCGCGCCGACCCACAGCCGGGTGGGGTCGAGTCCGTGGGCGGCCTCGTACTCCCGGATGGCGACCTGCATCTCCTTGCGGTGGAAGGTGTCGATGTGCAGGTGCTCGGTGTAGTACCGCCCGTTGGCGATGCCGAGCCGCTCGCAGGCGCGGGCCTGGACGGTGAAGGCGGAGGGGATGCTGGCCTCCAGATAGGCGAGGCCGCCGAGGAAGTACTCCATGTGCGGGGCGCGCTGGGTGAGCCAGTAGAAGACGTCGAGGAAGGCGTAGGTCTCGTCGCTGGTGCGGTCCAGATAGGCGTCCAGTTCGAGCGGGAGGCCGAGTTCCGCGAGGAGGTTCACATAGAGCTGGGAGTGGGCCTGCTGGAGGTTTCCGCAGCCGAACTCGTCGATGAGCACCCGCATCACGGCCATCTGCGCGCGCAGCGGCAGACGGGGTATGGCGGGGAAGAAGTTCTGCGCCTCGGTGAGCCCGTCGGGCGCGAACTCCGCGACGACCGCTGTCATCTGACGGAGCGTCGCCTCCTCGGCGAGGTAGTGCCCGGCCGGTGTGGCCTCGCTCTCCTTGGCCAGCAGCTCCTCCAGTGCCGCGACCCAGTCGGCGCGGGTGGCCAGTGGTGGGGTCGTCTCCTCCAGCCGGGCCACGCGGGCCACCACCCAGTCGCGTTCGATCCGCTCGATCTCGGCGAGGGTCGCCACGCCGGGCAGGGAGCGGTTGTGGACGAACAGCCGCTTGAGGTCGCTGTCCGTCGGCCGGGCTTTCATGTGCGGCTCCCTTCCAGTGCCGCCGTCCGGTCGGTGCCGAGCACCTGGCGGCGGTGGAGTTCGGTCTTGAGGGAGCGGTACCAGTCGGGCCGGTCCAGACCGTGCCGCTCGCAGGCATCGCGCACGACCGCGTCGTAGGCCGGCCGGGCGCCGAACGCCGTGGCGCAGATGGCGGGTTCGACGTTGGCCAGGGCCATGACCCAGCCGTCCACCTCCTCGCATTCACCCACGAGGTGTTCCAGGCCCTGGAGGACCGGCACTCCGGGGCGCGCGGCGAGCAGGGCTCGGGTGGCCGCCGGGTCGCCGGCCGAGTCCTTGACGGCGGCCACGCCCGGCAGGGCGCAGATCCTCAGCAGGGTGTCGTGCTCGATGGTGTTACGGGAGATCTCGGACTCGTGGTAGACGACGACGGGCAGCCCGGCCCGCGCCACGGCCGCGTAGTGCTCGTACATCTCCCGCTGGGTGACGTCCGGCCCGTACGGCGTGGTGGTGACGACGGCGGCGGCGCCGAGGCGGGCGGCGAGCCGGGCCCGCTCGGTCACCTCCGCCGTGCCGGGCCGCTGGATCCCGGCCAGCACCGGCAGTCCGTCGGCGCAGGAGAGCGTGTGGCCGACCATGTCCTGCCATTGACGCTCCGTCAGGGCCCAGCCCTCGCCGGTGCTGAGGGCCGGGAGCAGGGCGGTGACGTGGGGCCGCACCGAGGCGACGAGGGCGGCGACGTCCGCCCGGGACACCTCGCCCCGGTCCGTCAGCGGCGTCACCAGCGGGACTGTCACTCCGTGGAACATCCGTCCTCCTCCCACAGGAGTCCGTGCGGGATGCGCAGGGCGAGCGAAGCACGGTAGAGCTTCTCCAGGCCCTCGGGGAAGGGGACCTCCGGCCCCGCTTCGGGCGGGTGGACGGCCAGCGCCCGGCAGGCGCGCAGGCCCGGGCTGACGGTGCACAGGACGCCGTCGCGGCACAGCACCATGCCGGCCAGGAGCCGTTCGTGCACGGGCAGTCCGGCGGTGGCCTCCGAGCCCAGGCCCGCCTCGATGTCCTCGCGGGTGTAGCCGAGGCGGTCGATGCGCATGTCGGTGTGCAGGTGGTCCATGAAGGGGTAGTAGGCGTCCTGGAGGTCGCGCGGGAAGCGCCACACCAGGTCGTCGCAGCGGCCCACCTGTTCCCAGCTCATCACGACCCGGCCGTGCAGCCGGGTGGCGAAGAAGGACTTGCAGGCGATCCGGGTCGCCTCGTCCGCGCTGTTCATGCCGAGGAACAGCGAGGCGTCCACATAGGTCGTGCGCAGGGGGTGCTCGTGGTGCCCCGGGCCGGCCGCCTCCCCGTGCGGCCGGCCGGTGCGCGGCTCACCGGGCATGGCGTTCCAGCGCGGCGGCGAGGCGGGTCATCGCGGCGGAGAACATCCGCGGGTCGCGGGCGAGGGCGATCCGCAGGTAGTTCTCGCCCTTGCCGGGTTCGCTCCAGTAGAAGTAGCGGCCTGGCAGCAGATAGAGCCCGTCGGAGGTGAGGTCGCGCTGGAGCTCGGTGGCGGTCAGTTCGGGGTGATCGATCCTGAACCAGGCGACACTCACGTTGACCACGGGCTCCTGGTACTCCAGGATCGTCCCGTCCAGCGCCTTGCGGGCGGTCTCGCGGTTGCGGGTGAGGACGTCGCGGACCGAGGAGAGGTCGTCCTCGATGGAGTCCTCGATGTACTCGGCGAGCATGTTCAGCACGAACGGCGAGACATTGAGCAGAACGCTGGTGTGCAGGTTGTATACCGCCTCATGGATATCGTCGCTGACGGTGAGCATCGCGCATTTTGCATCCTGCACCGGCCAGGTCTTTCCGGTGTCCTCTATCGCCATGTAGCTGACGCCTGAATTCTCCAGGAGTTCGTACATGTCGAAGCGTGCGACATCCGGGTCGAACAGCGTGAAGGAGGCGAAGCAGAAATCAATCACCAGCAGCTTGCCGTGGTCCTTGCAGAACCGGACGACTTCCTCGAATCCCTTGCGGCCGTGCTTCAGCAGGCTGAAGCCGGTGGGATTGTTCGGGTCGACCAGGAACAGCGCGTCGGTGCGCACCCGGCGCTTGAGCTCGGTGTAGATCCGGTCGGGGTCGGCGAAGGCCGATTCGTCCACCGGGTAGAGCGGCACGCCCATATTGGCGAGCACGTCGTAGAGATTGTCGAAGCACGGCTCGATCAGCGAGACCGCCATCCGCCGGCGCTTGAGGTACATGCCCACGACCATGGTCGATATGGACGCGGCGTAGGAGAGCATCGTCTTCTGCCGCGCCCGCGCGGTGGGCTGCCGGTGCAGGCGGAAGAACGTGTCGGTGAAGCGCTGTTCGTAGGTCTCCTGGAGGCCCTCCTCCGCTTCGTACCACAGCTCCGGCAACCGGGCGACGATGCGGTGCTGGCTGGCCGACTGCCGCTGGTGCGTGTGGGCGTCGGCGAGGTTGAACTCGGTCCGCAGCGCCTGGATCTCGTGCTGGGTGAGGTCGACGAGAGCCCCGTCGGTGAGGATCTCGGGTGAACTGGTGCGGGTGCCGCTGTGGTTCATGGTTCCTCCCGTGCACACGGTCGGTCTCGGGCCGGCCGGGTCCGGCGCGGTCCGTTGGCGCTGCTCCGCTCGCCCGGTCGGGCCGCCGAAGAGGCTCGGCCCGCTCACAGGGTTTTCGTACTGGGACGCCCCGCGTGCCGTGCGCGGCGTGTCGCCGGCGCACCGGCGAGCCGGAGCGTGGAAGAAATTGCGCGGCCGCGCATTTCTCTGCGGCGCGGGGCGCAATTCAGCTGATGTGGTGGCGCCTCAAGGCATGGGGCCGGGCATGGGACCACTCGGCCGGGCCGGGTCGGTGAACCGGCTCCGGATTCCTTGTGGCATGCCGACGGCTACGCGTATCCAGGCAGGGCCAGTCTGTGCCCGCCGGTCGTCCGGGCATCGCCCGCAATGAGGTGATCTTCAGTGAAGTGATCTTTTCGGCCGCTCGCCGATGCCCCGATCACGAGCTGTCCCCAGCGTCGGTCGGCATCTTCATGCGAACACGGTCGGATTTACTCGCCATGTTCCTTCTCCCCCGTAACGGACCGCAGTCCGACGCGCAGGACTATGCCATACCCGCAACACCGCGGGCAAGCGTTCCCATAGCCCCGATTTACTTGTCGGAAATAAATCAAGATCCATTCATATGCCGCTGGACGGCGGGGAATTGGAAGAGATCCGTTCCGGACCGCGCATAAGCGGAATGGCCGTCGGCCGCCGGCGGAACGGCGGCGGGCATGGCACAGCGCCCCGCACGCGGTGCCCGGGAGGGTCACGGTGTGCGGGGCGGTGCGGTGTGCCGTCCGCGGGTGTCAGACCTCGCGGATCGTCTCGATCTCCAGCGTCAGCTCGATCTCCTTGGAGACGAGGATGCCGCCGGTCTCCAGGGCCATGTTCCAGGTCAGGCCCCAGTCCTCGCGGTTGACCTTGCCGTGCGCCGAGAAGATCGCGCGGTCGTTGTTCCACGGGTCGCGGGCGTAGCCGAGGTAGTCCACGTCCAGGGTGACGGGGCGCGTCACGCCCTTGATGGTCAGGTCCCCGGTCATCTTGCCCTTGTCGCCCTGCCAGGTCACCGCCGTCGAGGCGAAGGTGGCCTTGGGGTGCTTCTCCACGTCGAAGAAGTCGCCCGAGCGCAGGTGGTCGTCGCGGGTGCGGTCGCCGCTGTCGACGCTGGCCATGTCGATGACCGCGGTGACCCGGCTGTCCTCGGGCCGCTCGCCGATCTCGACGGACGCCTCGACGCCGGTGAAGCGGCCGCGCACCTTGGTGAGCATGAAGTGCCGTCCCAGGAAGCCGACTTCGGCGTGGCCGGGGTCGACCTTCCAGGTGCCGGCGGACGGCAGCTCCACGCCGTTCACCTGGCGGGTGGGAGAAGCAGGGGTGCTCATGGGGTGTCGCCTTCCTCTCAGGCGGTCCTGCCGGCGGGGCCGGTCTCGGTCGGCAGGCCGGCGTCGATCCAGTCCTGCTTGCCCTCGCCGTATTCGTAGACGTTCGCGTAGCCGAGCTCGGTCAGGCGCTTCGCGGCGATGCCGGAGTTGCCGCAGGGCTCGTTGGCGCAGTAGACGATGATCTCGGCCTGCTTGTCGGGCAGCAGCGCGGGGGCGAGCTTGTCGACCGCGTCGTGCGGCAGGTTGAGCGCGCCGGGCAGGTGCGCCTCCTCGTAGTACGAGGCGGGGAGCGCCTCGATGACCGTCACAGCACCGCTGTCGATCTTCTTCTTGACGTCGTCACGTCCGATGTTGCGGACCATGTCGCCATCCCTTCGAGAGAGAAGTTTTCCGTGCGTCCGCACACACACTACCAAGTGCGTGCGGACGCACACAAGGCCCGATACACTTTCCCCGTGAACAAAGGGGATGTGGGTATCGAGGCATGGCGAGCACTGCTGCTCGCCCACAACACAGCCGTCCGCGCGATCGAGAGCGACGTGCAGCGCGAGGGCCGCGTCCCCCTGACGTGGTACGACGTGCTGCTGGAGCTCAAGGCCGCGGGCGAGCACGGACTGCGGATGCAGGAGGTCGCCGAGCGCGTGGTGCTCAGCCGCACCCGCGTCAGCCGCCTGGTCGACGAGATGGTCCGGGCCGGACTCGTCCGCAAGGACGCCGACGGCGCGGACAAGCGCGTGGTCTGGGCCGTCATCACGGAGGAGGGCCTGGAGGCGCTGCGGGCGACCGCGCCCGCGTACATGCGCGGCATCCGGCGCCACTTCTCCGCGTATCTCACCGACGAGGAGACCGAGGTGGTCGCCGAGGCCCTCACCAAGGTGGCCCGCGGCGAGCGTGTCGACACGGTGGCCGCCCCGCGCCGCCGCGGCTGAGCTCCCCTCGGCTCCCGGACGGGCGCGGACCTGAGACGGTCCGCGCCCGTC
>NZ_JBVHLW010000009.1:38596-172561 GCF_055558795.1 Streptomyces sp. NPDC025618
TCCCTCCCCCCCCTCCCCCCCCCCCCCCCCCCCCCCCCCCCCCCCCCTCCCCCCCGCCCCCCCCCCCCCCCCCCCCCCCCCCCCCCCGTCCGCGTGCCGGTGCCGCACCCCTCCTCCTCACCAACCCTTCTCCGTTCGTTCACGGAATGGCCCCTGCCGCTCAGCATGCTGACGGGTGACGATTACCAGCCAGTAAGTACGGCGTCGGGCCACCCGGGACGGTGGTCCGGCGCCGAGGGCTGTCCCCCACGGAGTCAGGAGCACGCGGCATGCCCGCATACAGCAGACGTCAGTTCCTCACCGGTGCCTCGGCCGCGGCGGCCGGAGTCGCGCTCGCGCTGACCGACGGCCCCCTAGCGTCCGCGGCGGTACGCGACCGGGCGGTGGCGGCCTCCGCCGCCCGCGCGGTCCGGACCGGTGGCACCACCCTGGAGCAGGTGGCCGTGCCGACGGGCACCGGCCCGTACAGGCGTCTGCGCTCCGGCCCCGGCTGGCCCCTGGTCGTACGCACCGACCTCGCCGCCGCCTCCCCGGCGCGGGACGGCAGGCGTACGGCGCTTGCGTCCTTCGTGCAGTTCACCGACCTGCACCTGGCCGACACGGAGTCGCCCGTACGCTTCGAGTTCCTCGCCCCGCACAACGACAGCGCGCACCGCCCGCAGGAGGTGCTGACCGTGCGCGGCGCCTCCTCGCTCGTGGAGCGGGTGAACTCCCTGTCCGGCGGCCCCTGGACAGGACAGCCGTTCTCCCTGGTCATGGCGACCGGTGACAACACCGACAACCATGAGCTGATCGAGCTCGACTGGTACCTCTCCGTCATGAGCGGCGGCCGCGTCACCCCGAACAGCGGTGACCCGGCGCGCTACGAGGGCGTGCAGAACTCGGGCAACGCGGCCTTCTGGAACCCGGAGTCCTCCCTCCGGGACGCCTACAAGGGCCGGGGCTTCCCCGAGATACCCCGCTTCCTCTCCGCCGCGGGCAGCCCCTTCACCGCACCGGGGCTGCGCACCCCGTGGTACTCCACCGTCGGCAACCACGACGACAGCATCGAGGGCACGCTGCCCGACCTCGGCCTCCTCCATTCCCTCTACACCGGTGACCGCAAGCTGGAGGGGTGCGACCAGGCGGAGGCCGCGAAGCTGGCGGAGGCGCTGCGCAACGACCCCGCGCAGGCCGTGCTCCGGCTCGCGCACCTGCTGAAGAGCTCGGGCCCGGTGCGGCACATCACCCCCGACGGCCGGCGCGCCCCCTTCACCCCGAAGGAGTTCGCCGCGGCCCACCTCGACCCGAAGTACACCGGCCCCGGCCCCGTGGGCCACGGCTTCACCGCCTCGGCCGCCGACAGCGGGAAGCTCTACTACACCTTCCCCGTCGCGGAGGGGGTGCTGGGCATCAGCCTGGACACCACCAACCCGGCCGGTTTCGCCGACGGTTCGGTGGGCACCGCGCAGCTGAAGTGGCTGGAGTCCGTGCTCCAGGCCCACAGCGGCCACTGGTACGACGCCGACGGCCATGTCGTCAAGGGCGGGCCCGGGGGCCAACTGGTCGTCCTCTTCAGCCACCACACCAGCACGAGCATGGGCAACCTGCTGCCGGACCCGCACCACCCCTTCGAAGGACGGCACGACGGTGCGGCCCTGGTCGCGCTCCTCCAGCGGTATCCCCACGTCGTCGCCTGGGTCAACGGCCACACCCACGAGAACCGCATCACCGCCCACGGCCACACCGTGCCCGAGCGCGCCTTCTGGGAGATCAACACCGCGTCGCACATCGACTTCCCGCAGCACGCGCGGATCATCGAGATCGCGGACAACGGCGACGGCACGCTGTCCCTCTTCACCACGCTGGTGGAGTCGGCGGCTCCGTACACGACGGACTTCTCCGACACCTCCGAGGCCGGCCTCGCGGCCCTCTACCGCGAGCTGTCCTACAACGACCCCTACGCCACCCCCGACCGGAAGCTCGGCTCCCCCGTCGACCACAACACCGAGCTGCTGCTGACGAAGCCCCGGGGCTGACCAAGCCGCGCGGCGGTCCGCCCCGGGCCAGCTCACGGACCCGGGGACGGACCATCCGGAACGTCATGTAATATTTCTTCCGCGCCGCTAGCTCAGTTGGTCAGAGCGGCTGACTCTTAATCAGCAGGTCCGGGGTTCGAGTCCCTGGTGGCGCACCGCAGAAGGCCCCCGCTCCGGCGGGGGCCTTCGTCGTGTTCCCCGCGCTCAGGAGGAGAACAGCCTTTCCAGGAAAGGGCTTCGGAAGACCCCCGCCGGGTCGTGGCGGTCGAGCACGGCGGCGGCGTCCTCCCAGCGCGTGCCCGCGGGCTGGCCCGTCCGGAAGGCGCCGGGCCACGTCCGGCCGAGGAGCGCGGCGTCGGTCCAGGCGCCGTCCGGTCCGTAGGCCCAGCCCTTGGCCCACTCGGGGCGGAGCGCGCACCAGGTGGTGAAGTGGGTGACCATCCACTGTTCGAGGTCGCGGTGGAAGGTGTACTCCCCCGGTGTGCCGGGGAAGGTCGTGGAGTTCAGCCACACGACGGTGTCCCACTCGGGGTGGTCGGGCCGGGGCCGGGCCGGTGACAGCAGCGGGCCTTCGGGAGCGGCCGCGTCGACACCGGTGATCCGCACGTCGACGGGCCCGTTGACCGGATACTCCCCGCGCGCCCGGTGCGCGTCGAGCACCTGCTGGAAGCGGGACCAGAAGCCGTGCAGCACACGCTGCACATCCGCCCGCGCGCAGAGCACCGCCCAGCCGGCGAACACATAGCGCAGCGTGGTGGGCCGCATATAGAGCACCGTGTTCTTCGACCATCCCCACAGGTCCCAGGTGGCGGTCGCGGTCAGGCCGAGCCGGATGCCCTCGGCCAGCCCCGTGGTGAGCAGTGGCGTCAGCGCGGTGGCACCGCGCATGATCTCGCCCGCCAGATCGGACAGTTGCCGGGGGACGGTGTCGTAGAAGACATAGGGGTACGGGGCGTCGACCTCGCGGGAGGTGGCCGGCCGCCGGGGTTCCTCGGTCCAGAGCTTGAGCCAGGCGTGCTCGGTGTACGGCAGCCACAGCACCTCGGCGCGCCCGCCGCCCGCGAGGGCGCGGTCGAGTCTCCGGCCGGGGCCGCCGGGCGGGCCGAAGAGTTCCGCCATGGGGATGTCGTACGAACTGACGCACCGCAGCCGGATGTTCGCGGGGACCCGGAGGGTGGCCTCGGTGACGTACGCCCGGCCGAGGTGCAGGAGGAACGCCGCCGTGTCGGGCTCGCCCCGGTGGAACGTCCGCAGGGCGTGCCGCCCGGCCGCGGCGTCCCAGACCACGGCGGTGAGGGACTCCACGAGGTCGCTGACGGTCGACGCGAAGGCGCGGCCCTCGCCGGTCACCGGGACGCCCGTGCCGTGGCCGCCGATGGCCAGGGCTCCGGCCACGGTCAGGTCTCCGATGGCGGGGACGCACGTCAGCCCGTATCCGGCGGCTTCCAGGGCGGAGTGCACCGCGTCCATGGTGGCGCCGGCCTGCGCGGTGACGGCCGGGGAGCCGCCGTGCCGGAGCGCGATCGCGGTGAGGTGTTCGGTGGAGTCGACCAGGACGAGCCGGCCGGTGTCCTCGCCCCGCCGGGCGAGCAGGGGCGACCAGGTGTGGCCGCTGCCCTTGGGGCGCAGCTTCCAGCCCCGGGCGCGCGCCCAGTCGGCCAGCGTGACCACGTCGGCGGGGGTCGCGGGGAGCGCGGTCCACACCGCGTCCAGGGCGACCTCGCCGGACCAGTTCCGGAAGCCCTGGCGGACGAGGCGGACGCCGGGAGGGAAGGACGGCGGGGTGCTCATGCCCGCGGCGTGGGCCTCCAGGCGGAATGCCGGGGTCCAGCCCATGGCCGTCCCCGCGGTGGCGGCGGCGGCCGCGGTGAGCACATGGCGCCTGCCCGGTGCTCGCGTCGGCGTGGCGTTGTCGGTCACTGGGCCCCTTTCTGCCGCAGGCGGCTACGGCAGTTCGTCCGTCACGGTGTGCGGTAGAGCGGCCCCGGGGATTCCGGGCCGGGCGGCGCCTGGATGATGGGCACCGGTTTGTTGTGCGGCCAGCCGTCGGAGGCGTCGTCGAAGCTGAGCTCGCCGCTGGCGGCGGGCACGGGGCTGGCGTCGTGGAGATTGGTGATCTGGTTGTAGACGTCCTGCACGCCGGGCGCTTCCTTGCCCGTCTGGCCGGTGACGATGCGCGTCGCCCAGACCGCCGTCAGCACGGCGTCGTGGTGCATGATCGCGTAACCGTCGCTGAGCTCGCTGTCCGGGAACTTCAGGTCGTGGAAGCCCTGATGGAAGGGCTTGAAGCCGCTCGGCGCCTGACTGCCCTTGATCCACTGCTCGGAGCTGCTCGCCGACGCCTCCAGGATGGTGATCGCGCTGTCCTTGAGCAGTCCCTTCACCTCCGCCGCCTGCTGCACGGCCCCGGTCGATCCGGTCACGACCGTGACCGGTTTGTCGTGCCCGCACTGGCCGCGCGTCGACAGCGCCCGCACGAGATCGGGCAGATCGCGGCCCCGGCCCGCGTAGAAGACCAGTTGTGCCTTGGTGAGACAGATGTTGTTGACGGCGTTGAAGAACAGTCTGGGTATGCCTTCCGGATCGCGCCCGGTGGCACCGACGAACGATACCCGCCGCTTGTCGATGTAGTCGGGGAAGACGTCGTCGTACGCCTTGCGCATGGTGCGTACGAAATTGTCCTCCCTGCTGTCGAACACGAGGTATCCGCGCCGCTGTTCGGCGGGGAGGCGGTCGAGCCGGGCGCGGAGGGCTTTCGCGTAGTCGGTGTTGGAGGGCGAGACCTTGAACAGACGCGCGGAGTTGACGTTGGTGGCGGTCAGGACGGCGCCGATCGCGGAGATCCCGTCCTTGCCGAGCGCGTCGGCGGCGCTCTGGGTCTCGGAGACGCTGACGCCCATGCCGGTGACGGCGACGAGGGGGTGCGGGCCGCCGGTCAGCGCGGCCAGCCGGTCCACCGCCCGGTGCCAGTAGGTCTGGTTGCGGCCCTCACTGGCCAGCACCAGCTGGATCTGCGGGGTGCGGCCCTGGATCCCGGTGGCGGCCTCCTCGGAGAGCGAAGGACAGGCGTTGGCCCGGCACTGCGCGGCGTAGGCCCCCTCCAGGCTGCTGCGTATCTCCTCTATCGGCAGGGCACTGGTGTCGCTGTCGGTCATCGGACCCAGCACGCCGACCTTGACGTACGGGACGGGCGTCCTGCCCTCGGCGGGCTTCTCCCACTGGTCGCGGACCCGTTGGTTCTCCTTGGCGATCCGCTCGGTGATGTCCTTGAGCTGCGGAGCGAAGGCGTAGGCCGTCTCGTCCATGACGCCGACGCACTCGCGCCGCGCGCCCGAGCCCACCCACTCCAGGCCGGGCGTGCCGGCGGCGCAGCTGTTGTCCGTGTCGTCCGGCCGCAGCAGCCATATGGCGCCCCCGGCGATGAGGGCGAGGACGAGGACGAGCGCGCCCGCCCCTCGCCAGCCCTTCCACCACGGTGGCAGTTCGTCGGGTACCGGGTTGGCGGGCATGGCTGTCTCCCTTGCCGGACGGGTGCGCTCCGCGCGGTTTCAGCGGTCGGTGATACGCGGGTGCGGTCGGTGATACGCGGTTCAGTGGTACTTGGCGGCCTCGTGCCTGAGGCCCGCCCTGCGGGGGTCGGAGTGCAGGGCGAGGTCCTGGAGCATCGAGCTGATCGTGAGATTGAGCTCCGGGCTCGCGCCGGGCAGCCGGTTGCGCGGGTCGGCCGCCAGCCACAGCGCGGTGACCAGGAGGGTCATGGCGCGGTGGGTCACGAAGGAGCGGGGGGCGAGGTCGGCGGCGAGCTGGTCCACGCGGTGGGTCGCCGACCGCTCGGGCACGACCGGCTCGCGCAGCGGGGCGGCGGTGATCGCGTACAGCTCGTACAGCCAGGTGTCGGTGTCGGGCACCTCGACGAGGTGGTGGGCGAGGTGGTCGACGACGACGTCGAGGTGGCCGCGGGCCAGCGCGTGGTACATCACGTCGGGCGTCCGGCCGCGCAGCCGGTGCCAGCTCTGCATGGTCTCGTGCGCCTCGTCCCACCGGTCCGGGTCGCGCGCCAGGGTCTGCAGGAGCAGCAGGCGCAGCCAGGGATGCAGGACAAACGCGCCGGGCGCGGGGTGGACGTGTTCGAGATAGCCGGAGCCGCGGCCGCCGCGCGCGGCCGCGTCCTGGGGCACCGGGTCGACGAGCCACAGGCCGGTGCCCACCACGCGGGCGAGGGAGTTGCGGGTGTGGAGGGAGAAGGTGTCGAGCAGGCCGGCGTCGCCGGCCCAGTCGAAGGCGCGGGCGGCACTGCAGGTGACGAGCGCGGAGCGCTGATCGGGCGTCAGCGCGTGGAGCAGGTCGAGCAGGACGGCGCGGTCCAGGGGCGGCCCGCCGTCGGGCGGGCCGTCGGTGGGCGCTTCCGGCAGGGACAGGATGCCGCGCAGCGCGGCCTCGTGGTCGCCCTGGCCCGCGCGGCGTCCCACGGTGTCGAGGAGGCGGACCACGCTCCACGGGTGGCCGCCGGTCAGCCGGTGCACCAGGGCGGGCGCCTCCGGCAGCCGCGCGGCGACCCCGGCCCCGAGCCGGGCCACCTCGCCCTGGGTCAGGTCGCGCAGCCGCACGCAGTACCAGCGCCAGGACAGGTCGGGCGGCGGGGAGGGGATGGCCCGGACCCAGTCGGCATACGACGCCTGCTCGGGTGTGCGGACGCACACCCCGGCGGGGCCGCGGGCGAACGGGCCGGGGATCCGCCCGGTGTCGGAGGCGGTGGCGACGACCAGCAGCGGGTCGGTGGCGGTGTCCGCGTCGCGGAGCTGGAGGAGCAGGTCGACGAACTCGCGGCCGCCGTCGGCGTCGATGTTGTCCAGCAGCACCACGCAGTTGCGGTCGCGACGGCGGCGGGTGAACTCGCCGCGCAGATCCGCGAGAAACGCCTCGCACAGCCTCCGGTCCACGGCGGCGCGGTCGTCGGGAGCCTCGCTCTTGCTCAGCTGGTTGAGGGCGACGAGTTCGGCGAGGGGCGTGTGGGGGCCCGCGTACCAGGAGAAGCCGGTGCGCCGGGCCACGGCGAGCGGGACCTTGGGCGGGCGGCGGATCAGACCCGCGAGCAGGCCGACGCCGGGTATCTGGACCAGGCTGAGGTCCTGGAGCAGCCCCGCGAAGTCGGTGGCGCGCTCGGCCGCGACGGTGTGCTCCTGCACCTCCTGCAACGCCCGTCGCAGCTGCCGACCGGCCTTGCGGGCGTCGGTGGCGTCCAGGGAGAGGCCCGGATCCACGACCACCAGGCCCAGGGTGAGCCGGGGGAAGCGCAGGGCGGGCTGGCGGGGGAAGCGGTGGGAGAGGCCGTAGGCGAGACGGCCCGCGATCTCGTGGGGCCTTCGGCGGGCGGCCGAGCCGAAGTCGTAGTACGCGTGCGGGCGGTGCGAGCCGAGATAGCCGAGCCACTTCAGGGCGGTGGTCCTGCCGCTGCCGCGGGTCCCGACGAGCACGGTCACGGGAAGGCCGGGCCCGGCCCCTTCCGCGCGGCCGTCCTGCACCCGGGAGCGGCACTCCTGGTAGAGCGCTTCGACGCCCTGGATCCCCACCGGGCGAGTCATCGGTTCCGGCACTCTGCTCACACCCCCTCGAACCGGCGTGCGCCCGGCCCGTGTTGGCATAGTGCCACGGTATGTACGGCGTGGGACACGGTTCCGCGAGCCCGGCCGCACGGGCCGTCGTGGCACGGGTACCGGCGCGTCGCACCCGCGCCGCGGTCAGTCGGCCGACGGCTTGCGCGCCACGCAGAGGGCGGCCAGCGGCAGGGGCCCGCTCCCCTCGGCCGCCCGGAGGAACCCGGTCACGGTGAGCGCGATGTGCCAGCCCAGCGGCGTGAGGCCCGCGGTACGGAGCATCGCCTCGGCCTCCGCGTGCGTCCGCATCCGTCCGCGCTTGCCCACCGCGGCGAAGACCGCCCGCAGCCATCCCGTGGCGAAGTGATCGGCGATCAGGACATGGCCGCCCGGCCGCAGCACACGGGCGGCCTCCGCGAGCCCGCGCCGCTGGTCGGCCCAGTGGTGGAAGGACAGCGTGCTGAGCACCAGCGGGAACGAGGCGTCGGCGAAGGGGAGTTGCTCGGCGCGCCCCACGACGCGGGCCCCGCCGTCCGCCGCCGCGCGGCGGATCATCGACGGGGCGGGGTCGACCCCGGTCACGGCGGCGCGCGGGAAGCGCGCGCGGGCCTGGCGCAGCAGGGCGCCCGTGCCGCAGCCGATGTCCAGGATCCGCGGCGGGTCCGGTTCCACCGCCGCCGCGTGGCGCAGCAGGGCGCGCTGGACGGGCCGGAAGTAGCGTTCCTGGAGCACGCTGTCGTCGTAGGTGGCGGCCCAGCGCTCGAACTGCGCCACGTCCCGTCCGGCCGCCGGATCTTTTCTCACCGCTCCGGTGTACCGGCCCGGCGCCGCTCGCGGGGGCGTTTCGCGCCGGTGCGCGGGGCGCGCCGGTGCGCGTCAGGGGCAGTCAGCCCCGCGCCTGGATCACCGCGGAGCGCCCCGTCACACCTTCGCCAGCGCCTCCCTCAGCCACCCGACCCAGAAGGACTCCAGGTCGATGCCCCCGCGGAGCACCAGGTGGCGCAGCCGGCCGCACTCGTCCTGGGGCCCCGCCGCGAAGTCGCGCCGCTCGATGGCCTCGTATTCCGCCAACTGCTCCTCGTGCAGGGCGAGATGGCGGCGCAGCTCCTCGGCGAGGCCGGCGGAGCCCACCACTCCCGCCGCCCGCATGCGCAGCAGGAGCGGGTCCCGTACGGGCTTCGGGTCCTCCGCGGTGGCCACCCACGCGGCGAGTTCCGCGCGGCCCTCGGGCAGGACCTCGTACTCCTTCTTCTGGCCGCGGGCCGGCTGTGCGGTGGGCAGCGCGCGGATGAGGCCGCGGCCCTCCAGTCTGCCGAGCTCGCGGTAGATCTGCTGGTGCGTGGCCGACCAGAAGTAGCCGATCGACTTGTCGAAGCGGCGGGTGAGCTCCAGCCCCGACGACGGCTTCTCCAGCAGTGCGGTGAGGATGGCGTGCGGCAGCGACATGGCCGCATCCTATCCGCGCAGCTCAGACGGCCGCCGCGAGCTCCGTGCCCTGGCGGATGGCCCGCTTGGCGTCGAGCTCGGCGGCGACGTCGGCGCCCCCGATGACGTGGACGGTGTGCCCGGCGGCGCGCAGTTCCTCGTAGAGGCCGCGGCGCGGTTCCTGCCCGGCGCAGAGCACGACGGTGTCCACGGCGAGGGTCGTGGCGGTGCCGTCGGCCGTGAAGTGCAGGCCCGCGTCGTCGACACGGTCGTACGTCACCCCGGAGATCATGGTGACGCCGCGGTGCCGGAGTTCGGTGCGGTGGATCCAGCCGGTGGTCTTGCCCAGTCCGGCGCCGACCTTGCCGGTCTTGCGCTGGAGGAGGTGGACGGTGCGCGGCGGGGTGGGCCGCTCGGGCGCGCGCAGACCGCCCGGCGCGCGGTAGTCGGTGTCGACGCCCCAGGCGCGGAAGTACGCCCGCGGGTCCCGGCTCGCCCCGTCGCCCGCGTCAGTGAGGAATTCCGCGACGTCGAAGCCGATGCCGCCGGCGCCGATGATCGCGACGCGCTCGCCGACCTCGGCGCCGTCGCGCAGGACGTCGAGGTAGGTGACGACGCTCGGGTGGCCGACGCCGTCGAGGGCGGGGGTGCGCGGGGTGACGCCGGTGGCGACGACGATCTCGTCGTACGCGCCGGGGGCGAAGGTGTCCGCGGTCACCGGTGTGTTCAGCCTGACGTCGACGCCGTGGCGTTCGAGCTGGACGCGGAAGTACCGCAGCGTCTCGTCGAACTCCTCCTTGCCCGGGACCTTGTTGGCGATGTTCAGCTGGCCGCCGATCCGGTCCGCGGCGTCGAAGAGCGTCACCGCGTGGCCGCGCTCGGCGGCGGACACCGCGAACGCCAGGCCCGCGGGGCCGGCGCCGACGACGGCGAGGCGCTTGCGCCGCCGGGTGGGCGCGAGGACGAGCTCGGTCTCGTGGCAGGCCCGGGGGTTGACCAGGCAGGAGGTGATCTTCCCGCTGAAGGTGTGGTCGAGGCACGCCTGGTTGCAGCCGACGCAGGTGTTGATGGTCTCGGCGCTCCCCCGCCGCGCCTTGGCGACGAAGTCGGGGTCGGCGAGGAAGGGCCGCGCCATGGAGACCATGTCCGCGTGGCCGTCGGCGAGCAACTGCTCGGCCTTCTCCGGGGTGTTGATGCGGTTGGTGGTGACGAGCGGGATCGAGACCGCGCCCATGAGCTTCTTGGTGACCCAGGCGTAGGCGCCGCGCGGGACCGAGGTGGCGATCGTCGGGATGCGGGCCTCGTGCCAGCCGATGCCGGTGTTGATGATGGTCGCGCCCGCCGCCTCGATGTCCTTGGCCAGGGCGACGACCTCTTCGAGCGAGGACCCGCCGGGCACGAGGTCCAGCATGGAGAGCCGGTAGATCAGGATGAAGTCCGGTCCGACGCGCTCACGGACGCGGCGGACGATCTCCAGGGGGAAGCGGACGCGGTTCTCGTACGGGCCGCCCCAGCGGTCGGTGCGGTGGTTGGTGGCGGGGGCGACGAACTCGTTGATCAGATAGCCCTCGGAGCCCATGATCTCGACGCCGTCGTAGCCCGCCCGCCGCGCCAGCCCGGCGGCCCGCACGAAGTCCTCGACGGTCCGCTCGATCTCGGCGTCGGTCAGGGCGTGCGGGACGAATCCGGAGATGGGCGCCTGGAGGGCGCTGGGTGCCACGAGTCCGGCGTGGTGGGCGTAGCGGCCGAAGTGCAGGATCTGGAGGGCGATCCTGCCGCCCTCGCGGTGGACGGCGTCGGTGACGACGCGGTGCCGGCCGGCCTCCTCCTCGGTGGTGAGCGAGGCGCCGCCCGCCCAGGGGCGCCCGGCCTCGTTGGGCGCGATGCCGCCGGTGACGATGAGCCCCACGCCGCCGCGCGCCCGGGCGGCGTAGAAGGCGGCCATCCGCTCGAAGCCGTTCTCCGCCTCTTCGAGGCCCACGTGCATGGACCCCATCAGCACCCGGTTGGGCAGCGTCGTGAAGCCGAGGTCCAGCGGGCTGAGGAGGTGCGGATAGGAATTCACGGCGGGGCCCTTCGCTGCGTGCCAGGTCCTGGGGGACAAGCCTCTTTTCCGGGAGCGTACGACTCGCCGCCTCATTGTGCAACTAGTTGCATAACCTTGGCCCGCCGCACGCCGCGCCGTCGCCGCGGCGCCGCGATCACCGGGTACGAGGGGCCGGCGCCCGCCTCACGCGGGCGCCGTCGGCGCGGCCTCGCGGCCCGGGTGGGCGACGGATTCGATCAGCGGCAGCACCGCGGCCCCCGCTCCGGCCGCGGCCATGCGCCGCAAGGCGCGGCGCCGGGTGGTGGCGCTGTCCGGCTCGCCCACGGGGGCGTCGAGGAGATCCCTTGCGTGCAGCTCGGCGAGCGCGAGCCGTACGACGTCGGTGTCGGCGGCGGGGTGGACGCGCGCCACCGCCGCCGCGAGCGCCTCCAGAGCGCGGGAGCCGTCGGCGAGCCGGAAGACCGCGGCGCACACGGGGCTCAGGATGTGCCCGGTGTCGGTGAGCTCGTCGTAGACGGCGAGCCTGTGGTCGTCGGTCTCCTTGCCGCGCAGGTGGTCCTGGCGGGCGCGGGGCGTGAGCGTGGCCTGGGGCGTGTGCATGAGCCCGGTCTTCCCTTCGTCGGCCGGTCAGCGGCGGAACTGGTCGCGCAGGTCCTCGGGAAGCTGCCCCAGGTGGTCCTCCTGGGCCGCGATGACGGGGACGGTGCGATAGCAGCCGGGCTGGTCCCAGTGGGCCAGGTACTGGTCGAGGGAGGTGTGGCGGCGGATCCATTCGGCCATCGCCTCGACGGTGTCGGGCAGTTCGGCCAGCATGCGGGTGAAGACGCCGCGGTGGTAGGCGATGGCGTGCAGGGCGGTGACGCCGGTGACCCCTTCGAGGTAGTGGCAGCCCTCGGCGCGCGGGAAGGTGTGGCACCGGTCCCGCCCGCCGAGGCAGAGCACCGACCAGGGCCGCGGGCAGAGTTCCGCCAGGGCGCGGCGCAGCACCCAGGTCGCCCCGTCGAGGAAGACCGCGTCGTCCTCGACGACCAGCAGATTCTCGAGGCCGTCGGCGTGGGCCTCCGCGATCGCCCTGCGGTGGGAGAGGGCGCGGCCGACGTGGTGGTCGCCGGGGGTCTCGGTGGCCGGCAGCCGGTGCACGCGCCCGGGGCCGATGCCCACGCCGGCCAGCCGCGGCCGGATCCGCTCCCAACGGTCGTGCCGCGCATCGAGGTTGACGCAGGTGACGGCGTCGAAGGCGGAGAAGGGGCTGCGCCGCTCGGCGTCGTGGTCGGCGAGGGCGCGCTCCACCGCCGGAGCCCCGACGAGACCGGTGAAGTGGTCGACGGCCGCGTCCACCGGCAGCTCCAGCTCGTGCAGCGCGATGAGGTGGTTGCGCAGCCGCTCGGCCCAGGCGCGGGGGCGGGGCGCGGGCCGCGAGGAGGTGGAGCGATGGGTCCAGCGCAGCGCGGGCAGGCACAGGACGCGGTGGCCGGCGCGGCGGAACTTCTCGTGCAGATAGCCCTCTTCGCCGCCGTGGCCGGTGAAGGCGGGGTTGAGTCCGGGCCACGCCTTGGTGCGGCAGGCGAAGGCGCCGAGCCCCTGCATGCCGATCTCGAAGGCGGGTCCGCCGGGGTCGGTGCCGCGCTCGTCGGTGGCCGGGATCCCGTACGCCCCGCGGTGCCAGGCGGGTTCCCGGTGGGTCCACACCGTCCGCTGGTCCTCCGAGAGGAGCGGGCCCTGGACGAGGTCGCCGCTGTCGGGGTCCTCGTCGATGTGCGCCAGCAGCGCGGCGAGGGCACCGGGGACGAGCTGCACGTGGGAGTCGAGGCACAGCACCCAGTCGGAGGCCGCCTCGCGGAAGACGCGGTCGCGGGCGGCGGTGCCCGTGCGCCGGTCGTACGGCACGTACCGCAGCTGCGGCACGCGCTGTTCGAGCCGCTTGAGCGCCCACGCGTGCGGCCCGCCGGGGTGGTTGTCGACGACCAGGACGCTGATCCGGTCGGCGGCTTCCGGGTGGTAGAGCAGCAGGCTCATGACCGTGAAGTACACGCCGTCGTAGTCGTCGTACGCCGCCATGCCGACCGTGAGGGTGCGCCGCTCCCCCACCGGTCCCGCGGCCGGGCGGGCTCGGTGGCGGTCGTCCTGCGCGGCGGCCAGCTCCGCGAGCGCGGCAAGCGCCGTACTGTCCATGGGCGTTCCCTCCGGGCGTGCGCTCCGACGGCGGGGCGGGCCGGACGGCCGCGGACCCCGCCGTGTCCGTGCCGCCAGCGTGCCCGGGTGACGGGCGGGTCCCAAGGTGACAGGGGCGCACCGGGCCTGGGTACGGAAACACCGGGGTCCCTTGTCGTACGAATTCGCGCCCCCGTGCCGCCCCTCGCACGCCGTGCGCGGGCGCGGCGGCCCATGTCCGTGGCACGGCCGCCGGTGGTGGCACGCAGTGCCGCGGGGAATGGCTCAATAGTCCCTCTCCCCATGATCCGGGCGGCCGACTAGCGTGCGTCGGCGCGGGGGCCAAGTCGGCCGAAGGGATCATTGATCTTGTTCTACTTCGCTTTCAAATCCGTGGTGTTGGTGCCGTTGCTGCGCTGGCTGTTCCGGCCGCGGGTGGAGGGGATGGAGCATCTGCCGCGGTCCGGTGCGGCGATCATCGCGGGCAACCACCTGTCGTTCTCCGACCACTTCATGATGCCGGTCATGGTCAGGCGCCGGATCTCCTTCCTGGCGAAGCAGGAGTACTTCACCGGGCCGGGCCTCAGGGGCCGGATCGTCGCGGCCTTCTTCCGGGGCATCGGGGCGATACCCGTGGACCGGTCGGGCAAGGAGGCGGCACAGGCCGCGGTCGACACGGCACTGGGTGTCCTGGGCCGGGGCGAGCTGCTCGGCATCTACCCCGAGGGGACCCGCTCGCACGACGGCCGGCTCTACAAGGGCCGGGTCGGCGTCGCGGCCATGGCGCTCCGGTCGGGCGCGCCCGTGATCCCCTGCGCGATGATCGGCACGTTCGAGGCACAGCCGACCGGACGCCGCCTGCCGCGCCTCGTGCCGATCACGATCCGCTTCGGGGAGCCGCTGGACTTCTCGCGCTACGACGGGATGCAGGACCACCGCGCGGTGCTGCGCGCCGTGACGGACGAGATCATGTACGCGATCCTCAAGCTCTCGGAGCAGGAGTACGTGGACACGTACGCCACCGAGGCGAGGGCGGCCCTCGGTGCGAACCGGCCGCCCGCCGGCACCGGTGTCCGCACGTGGAACGCGCGGCCCGCGGCGGAGCGGCCCGCGGCGGCGTGAGGGATCCGCGGCCGGGCGGAACCGTGTTTTCGATTGCCTCACGGGGTCACCCGCGAAGAAACGGGCCGTATGAACCGGCCCCCTCCATCGGGCAATCGAATTGAGCGAGACGTGAATTGGCGACAGCACGCGGAATGCAGGAAAGAGGACCCCGAGCTGTTCTTCCCCATCGGCACGCGCGATCCGGCCCGCACGCAGGCCGACGCGGCGAAATCCGTGTGCCGGCGATGCCCGGTCGTGGAGGAGTGCCTCACCTGGGCACTGCGCTCGGGCCAGGAATACGGGATATGGGGCTGCACGACGGAGTCGGAACGCCGGGCACTGCGCCGTGCCCGGCGCCCGGGCCGGGCCGTGCGCTGAGGACCGGGGCCCGGGGCACTGCCCCGAGAACGGCCCCGGTCACCCGCTCAGCCGCCGAGATCCTTCTTCGCCTTGGCGACGGCCTCCTGTGCCTTCCCGGCCACCTTCTCCGCCCGGCCCTCGGCCTCCATGCGCTTGTCGTTCGCGGCCCGCCCCGCCGTTTCCTTCAGCTGGCCCTTGGCCTGCTTGGCCTTCGCCTTGCCCTTGCCCATGACCGGGTCTCCTCGTCTGTGAAGAAGGGTTCTGTGAAGAAGGGTGGTTCCCGGCTCCACCCTGAGGTCGGCCCCCGGCGCCCGCAACCGCACCGGGAGCACGGGCCGTACGGGCGGATTCAGGGAGCACCGGGTTTTCCCGGCCCGCTACGGGTCACCCGTAGCGGGACACCGAAACGGAAAGGACCACCCGAATGCGCGTCGCGTTCCTCACGGCACCGGAGGGTGTCGAGCAGATCGAATTGACCGACCCGTGGCAGGCGGTGCTCGACGCGGGCGGCACCCCCCGGCTGCTCTCCACGGAGACCGGGCGGATCCAGGCGTTCCACCACCTCGACAAGGGCGACACCTTCGCCGTGGACGGCACCCTGGACGGGGCCGGGCCCGAGGAGTACGACGGGCTGGTGCTGCCCGGCGGCGTCGCCAACCCCGACGCCCTGCGGACGGACGAGCGGGCCGTGGCCTTCGTGAGGTCGTTCTTCGAGGCGGGCAAGCCCGTCGCCGCCATCTGCCACGCCCCGTGGATTCTCGTCGAGGCCGACGTGCTGCGCGGCCGTACCCTCACCTCCTGGCCCAGTCTGCGCACCGACATCCGCAACGCGGGCGGCACCTGGGCCGACCGGGAGGTGATCCGCTGCGAGCAGGGGCCCAACACCCTGGTCACCAGCCGGAAACCGGACGACCTGAAGGCGTTCTGCCCGGCCTTCGTCGAGGAGTTCGGCAAAGCATCGGCGTGACACCGCGCCCGGAGAGGAGTTCCATGCGCAAGCTCGTGTCCAGGACCGGCCCGGCACGGCGGTGGCTGCGGTGGCGGGAGCGGCCCGCCCTGCGCATCCCGCCGGGCGCGGACGACGTGGAGAACGCCAGCCGCCGGTTCCTGATGTACGGGGTGCTGCCGCTGTGGTTCGTCCCGAGCGTCGCGGACTGGATCATGCACCGGCGCACCCGGATCGAGGAGACCAGCGGGGTGCGGGAGTCGGCGGTGCACGCGCTGATGATGACCGAGGCGGGCGTGCCGGTCGTCACGGCGCTCGTCGCGAAGGTCAACCCGCTGGTCCTGTCCCTGATGGGCGGCGCGGCCGTGGCCCACGGCGCGACCGCCGTGTGGGACGTCACCCTGGCCTCCCAGGAGCGGGAGCTGCGCCCGATCGAGCAGCACATCCACAGCTTCCTGGAGGTGCTGCCCCTCTCGGCGGCCGCGTTCACCGCGTGCCTGCACTGGGACCAGGTCCGGGCGGGGCTGCGCCGTGGCGGGGGCGGGCCGGACGACTGGCGGCTCGTGCCCAAGGAACAGCCGCTGCCCGCGGGCTATCTCGCCGCGATCGCGGCCGCCGTGGGAGCCTTTGTCGTCCTGCCGTACGCGGAGGAGATGCTCCGCTGCGTACGGGCCGAGCGGAGGGGATGAAGCGCCGATGGCACAGAAGCCGCCCATGGAACCGGTGGTCTGGCGGCCGCCGCCGCGCCCGCGCGCGGCGGCGGGCGGCCGCGCCACCATGCCGGCCCCCCGGCTGCTGCCGATCGGCGGGGAGGGGCCGGAGCACCTCGCGCTCGACGCTTCGGGGAAGCTGCTCACCGGTGTGGCCGACGGCCGGATCCTCCGGGTGGACCCCGACAGCGGGCAGGTGGAGCAGGTGGCCCGTACGGGCGGGCGGCCGCTGGGGCTGCACGCGCTGCCCGACGGCCGGGTCCTGGTCTGCGACGCCTACAGCGGCCTGCTGCGGATCGACCCGGCGAGCGGGGCGGTGGAGGCCGTGCTGACCGAGGTGGCGGGTGAGCCGTTGCGCGTGTGCAGCAACGTGGCCGTGACCCGCGACGGCACGGTCTATGTGAGCGACGCCAGCCGCAGGTTCTCCCTCCGCCAGTGGAAGGGCGACCTGCTGGAGCACTCCGGCACCGGCCGCGTCGTGCGGTGGGTGCCGGGGGGCGAGGCGGAAGTCGTGCTGGACGGGCTGCAGTTCGCCAACGGCGTCTGCCTGGCACCCGACGAGTCGTTCCTGGTGGTCGCGGAGACGGGGTCCTACCGGCTGCGGCGGCTGTGGCTCACGGGGCCGCGGGCGGGCGAGGACGACATCTTCGCCGACAACCTGCCCGGCTTCCCCGACAATCTGACGACCGGTGAGAGCGGTCTGATCTGGGTGGCGCTGGCCTCCGCCAGGGACGTCACGCTCGATCTGCTGCACCGTCACCATCCGTTCCTGCGCAAGGCGGTCTGGTCCCTGCCGGACGCGCTGCTGCCGGACGCGCGCCGCACGGCGTGGGTGCGGGGCCTCGACGCCGAGGGCCGTACGGTGCGCGACCTGCGGCGCGACGACGGCGCCTACCACATGGTCACCTGCGCCCTGGAGCACGACGGCCGGCTCCACCTCGGCAGCCTGGTGAAGCACGCCGTCGCCACGGTGCCGCTGCCCCGCACGGCCTGATCCTCACCTGACACACCTCCACATGCACCGCGAACCGTCACATACAAGACATACGCTCACACCGTGATCAATGTGACGGCCCTCCTCAAACGGCTGGCCCTCGGCCGCGCCATGCGCAGCGAAGAGCTCCAGGAGACCCTTCTCCCCAAGCGTCTGGCCCTGCCGATCTTCGCGTCGGACCCGCTGTCGTCGGTGGCCTACGCCACGCAGGAGATCCTCCTGGTGCTCACGCTCGGCGGTCTGGCGTATCTGCACTTCACGCCGTGGATCGCGGCGGCGGTCGTGGCCCTGATGGCCGTGGTGGTGCTCTCCTACCGGCAGGTGGTGCACGCCTACCCCAGCGGCGGCGGTTCGTACGAGGTGGTCTCGACCAACCTGGGCGCCTCGGCGGGGCTGGTGGTCGCGGCCTCCCTGCTGGTCGACTACGTGATGACGGTGGCGGTCTCGGTCGCCTCCGGTGTGGACAACATCATCTCGGCGGTGCCCGCGCTCGCGGACCACCGGGTGCTGATGGCCGTCTGCTTCGTCGCGCTGCTGACCGGGGTGAACCTGCGGGGGATGCGCGAGTCCGGGCGGGCCTTCGCCACCCCCACCTATCTCTTCATCACCGGCGTGCTGATCATAGTGGCCACCGGGCTGCTGCGCTATCTGCTGGGGCACGCGCCGGTCTCCGAGAGCGCCTCGTTCGGCGTCACGGCGAAGCCCGCGGACGCCGGCCTGGCGGGCTTCACCCTGATCATGCTGTGTCTGCGGGCCTTCTCCAGCGGCTGCACGGCGCTGACGGGCGTGGAGGCGATCTCCAACGGCGTACCCGCGTTCCGCAAGCCCAAGTCGAGGAACGCCGCGAGCACCATGAGCATCATGGGCACCATCGCGGTGGTGATGTTCGTCGGCGTCACCACGCTCGCGCTGATCACCAAGGTGCACATCACCGCCGACTCCTGCCGGCTCACCGGGGTGCCGGGTGACTGCGGGTCCTACACCCAGCGGACCGTCATCGCGCAGCTCGCGGCGGCCGTCTTCGGGGGCGAGCACAGCTTCGGGTTCTACTTCGTGCAGGCGGCGACGGCGCTGGTGCTGATCCTGGCGGCGAACACCGCCTTCAACGGCTTCCCGCTGCTGGCCTCCATCCTGGCCCAGCACCGCTATCTGCCGCGGCAGCTGCACAGCCGCGGCGACCGGCTGGCCTTCTCCAACGGCATCCTCGCCCTGGCCCTCACCGCGGGCCTGCTGCTGTGGTTCTACAAGGCGGATGTCACCAGCCTCATCCACCTCTACATCCTGGGCGTCTTCACGTCCTTCACACTGTCGCAGACCGGGATGGTCCGGCACTGGAACGATGAGCTGCGCGACCCGGCCACCGACGCGGAGAGGCGGCGGCACGGCCGGGTGGCCCGGGTCATCAACGCGCTCGGCGCCGTGGTCACCGGCCTGGTGCTGGTGATCGTGCTCGCCACCAAGTTCACCCAGGGCGCGTGGCTGGCGGTGGTCGCCGCCGTCGTGCTGTGGCTGATGATGCGGGGCATCCGCCGCCACTACGACAGCGTCGCCGCCGAGCTCGCGGTCGACGACCCCAGGACCGAACTCGTGCGGCCCTCAAGGGTGCTGGGCATCGTGCTGATCTCCACCCTGCACAAGCCGACGCTGCGGGCCCTGGCCTATGCCCGTGCCTTCCGGCCGGACGAGCTGGAGGCACTCACGGTCGCGGTCGACCGCGAGGAGACCGCCCACTTGCAGGAGCAGTGGGCGGCCCTCGACATCGACGTCCCGCTCAAGGTGGTCGACTCCCCGTACCGCGAGATCACACGTCCGGTCGTGGAGTACATCCGCTCCGTACGCCGGTCGAGCCCGCGCGACGTGGTGGGCGTCTTCATCCCCGAGTACGTGGTGGGTCACTGGTGGGAGCACCTGCTCCACAACCAGTCGGCGCTGTGGCTCAAGAGCCGGCTGCTCTTCACACCCGGCGTCATGGTCACCAGCGTCCCCTGGCAGCTCACGTCCTCGGCCAGGGCCGACCATCCGGCGGGGCGGGCGCCGGGCGCGGTCCGCCGCGGCGAACCCCAGCCGCGCGCCCGCTCATAACACCCTCGGGCGGCGGATGGTGACGAAGAATCAGTCCTTGAAGGCGTCCTTGGCCTTCTCCTTCGCCGAGCGCAGGTCGCCCTTGGCCTTCTCGCCGCGGCCCTCGGCCGTCTTCCGCTCGTTGCCGACCTTGCGGGCGGCTTCCTCCTTGGCCTTGCCCTTGAGCTGCTCGCCCTTGGCCT
Source organism: Streptomyces sp. NPDC025618 (assembly GCF_055558795.1). Taxonomy (NCBI): domain Bacteria; kingdom Bacillati; phylum Actinomycetota; class Actinomycetes; order Kitasatosporales; family Streptomycetaceae; genus Streptomyces; species Streptomyces sp. NPDC025618. The sequence continues at coordinate 58,210 of NZ_JBVHLW010000009.1, forward strand.
TGGCCTTCTCGTGGGCGCTCATGGCGTTCCTCTCTTCGTAGGAGTGTTTCTCCGGCCTCCGATCGCGTGCCCGGGCCGCCGCGCGCCAAACAGCCCGGCGCCCGGGCTGCCCCGCGCCCGCCCGGCTGCTACACCTGTCTGGACGCCCCTTCCCAGGGAGGCTCCGTGTCCGTACTGACCGGCGACAGCCGCGGCACCGACCGCCGGACGCGGGCCCGGCGCGCGCTCCTCGCGGGGTCGGTGGGCAATTTCATCGAGTGGTACGAGTTCGGGGTGTACGGCGCCTTCGCCACGGTCATCGCCGCCGAGTTCTTCGGCGGCGGCCCGGGGAACGGCGCCGAGGGGCTGGTCAAGACGTACGCGTCGTTCGCGCTCGCCTTCTTCTTCCGGCCGGTCGGCGCGGCGCTGTTCGGGCGCGTGGGCGACCGGCTCGGCCGCCGTCCCGCTCTCGTGACGGCCGTGCTGCTGATGACGGCCGCCACCACCGCGATCGGCCTGCTGCCCACCCGCGCCACACTCGGCGCCGCCGCTCCCTGGGTGCTGACCTTTGTGCGCGCGCTCCAAGGGCTGTCCGCGGGCGGGGAGTTCGGCGGCGCGGTGTCGCTGATGACGGAGTCGGCCCCGCGCGGCAAGCGCGGGCTGTACGGCGCGTGGCAGTCGTTCACGGTCGCGCTGGGGCTGCTGGCCGGGGCGGGCCTGGCCGCCGGGACGGCGGCGGTCCTGGGGGAACGGGCGCTGTTCGCCTGGGGGTGGCGGCTGCCGTTCCTGCTGGCGCTGCCGCTCGGCCTGGCGGCGCTGTGGCTCCGGCTGGCACAGCCCGGAGCCGAGCCCGTGCGCGGGCCGGAGGCGGTCCCGGCCGCCGCGCCGCGCGAGGTGCTGCGGGCCGTGGCGCTGGGCGTCGGGCGGATCATGGGCTGGTCGGCGGCCGGTTACACCTTCCTGGTGGTCCTGCCCACGTATCTCCAGCACACCCTGGGCGCCACCTTCCAGCAGGCGCTGACCGCCACCTTCCTGGCCAACCTCGGGTTCGCGCTGTCCATCCTGCCCGCCGGCGCGCTCAGCGACCGCGTCGGCCGCCGGCCGGTGATGGCCGCGGGGGCGGTGCTGGTCGTCCTCCTCGCCTTCCCGCTGCTCAGGGTCGTCCAGGCCGAGGGCACGCCGACGCCGGTCAAGGGCCTGGCGGTGCTCCTGGCCGGGGCGGTGACCGGGCTGATGGCCGGGCCCGGGCCCGCGATGCTGGCGGAGATGTTCCCCGCCCGGGTGCGCTGCACGGGCCTGGGGCTGGCCTATGCGCTGGCCAACGCCGTCTTCTCCGGCTGCGCCGGGCTCATCCTCACCGAGCTGCTCGACCGCACCGCCGACGCCGACATCCCCGCGTACTACGCCATGGCGACCTGCGCGATCAGCGGTGCGACGCTGTTGACGCTGCGCGCCGACGACCACCGGCGCGCCCTGCGCGACTGAGAGGCGGCGGGCATGCGGGTGATCGGGCTGATGTCGGGGACGTCGTACGACGCGGTCGACGCCGCGGCGGCCGACCTGCGCCTCGACGGTGACACCCTGCGCCTGGCACCGCTGGGCGCGCTCGGTCAGGCGTACGGCGAGGAGCTGCGCGCGGAGCTCGCCGCCGCGCTGCCCCCGGCGGCGACCACCCTGGAGACCGTGTGCCGGCTCGACACCGGGGTCGGACGGGCGTTCGCGGAGGTCGCCGCCCGCGCCGACCGCGAACTGTGCGCGGGGCGCGCGGAGCTCGTCGCCTCGCACGGCCAGACCGTCTTCCACTGGACGGAGAACGGCCGTGTCCACGGCACCCTGCAGATCGGCGCGCCGTCCTGGATCGCCGAACGCACCGGGCTGCCGGTCGTCTCCGACTTCCGCTCCCGCGATGTGGCGGCGGGCGGCCAGGGCGCGCCGCTGGTCGCGCTCTTCGACACCCTGTGGCTGCGCGACCGGCCGGGCCGCCCCGTCGCCCTCAACCTCGGCGGCATCGCGAACATCACGGTGCCCGACGGCGGCCGGGCCTACGACACGGGGCCCGGCAACGCCCTGATCGACGCGGCCGTCCGGCACGCCACCGACGGACGCCGCGCCTTCGACGCCGACGGCGCGCTGGCCGCGCGCGGCACCGTGCACCGCCCGCTGCTGGCGCGGCTGCTCGCCGAGCCGTACTACGCGCGGCCCGCGCCGAAGACCACCGGCAAGGAGCTCTTCCATCTGCCGTATCTGCTGGCCGCGTCGGCGGGGCTCGGGCCGCTGCCGGCGGAGGACGTCGTCGCCACGGTCACCGCGCTCACGGCGCGCACCGTGGCCGACGCCGTCCGGGCCTGCGGGGGCACGGAGGTCGTCGCCTCCGGGGGCGGGACGCGCAATCCGGTGCTGATGGGCGCGCTGGCGGCGGCGCTGCCCGGGGTCCCGGTGCGGACGTCCGACGAGCTGGGCGTGCCGTCGGCGGCCAAGGAGGCGTACGCGTTCGCGGTGCTGGGCTTCCTGACCGCGCACGGCCTGCCGGGCACGGTCCCGGCGTGCACGGGAGCGCGGCACGCCCGCGTCCTGGGCTCCCTGACTCCCGGCGCCGCGCCCCTGCGGCTCCCCTCTCCCCCGCCCGCGGCCCCGGCCCGGCTCCGCCTCGCGCCCGGTGACGGCCGCGCCCGGGACGCGGGGTCGTAGGCAGCAACGCCACCGCACCGCGCAAAGGCGTGACGGCGGCGGCCGGGATGCGGGGCCCGGAGCGCTCGCCTAGCCTCGGAAGCCGCGGCCGGGCCCGGCCGGGGCGAGCGCGAGGAGTGAGGCGGCGTGGAGGTCTTTCCCCCGATCCCGCTGGCCCAGTGGCAGGCGTCGAAGGAGACGCTGCACCGCTTCGCGCAGTTCATCGGGAAGATCCGGCTGGCCGGGAGCACCCGGCGGAACCACTGGTGGAACGTCCCCTTCCATGTCACCGGGTCCGGCATCACCACCCGCCCGATGGGGCTGCTGGACGGCAATCCGGTCTTCACGATCGACTTCGACTTCGTGACCCACCGGCTGATCGTGCGTGCCCTGGACGGCGGCCAGCAGTCGTTCTCCCTGCTCGGGCAGTCCGTGGCCGCGTTCCACCACAGGACGCTCGCGGCCCTGCGGGCGATCGGGGCGGAGGTGACCGTCGCGCATCCGCACCCGTTCGACCTGCCCGACGCGCGGCGGCCGTTCACCGAGGACACCGAGCACGCCTCCTATGACCCGTTCTGGGTCAACCGGTACTGGCAGGTGCTCAGCCAAGTGAGCCTGGTGCTGGAGGAGTTCTCGTCGCGCTACTCCGGCAAGATCAGTCCTGTCCATCACTTCTGGCACACCTTCGACCTCGCGGTCACCCGCTTCTCGGACCGCAGAGCCGACCCACCGCCGGAGGCCGACCCCGTGACCCGGGAGGCGTACTCCCGCGAGGTCGTCAGCGCGGGCTTCTGGTTCGGCGACGACACCTTCCCCCACCCCGCCTTCTACTCATACGCCGCGCCCGAGCCCACGGGCCTGGCCGCCCAGCCCCTGCGGCCGGAGGCGGCCCGGTGGGCCGAGCGGCGCGGCAGTCACCTGGCCACGCTGGCCTACGACGACGTGCGCGGCGAGCCGGACGCGGTGGCGAAGGTGCTCGACTTCTACGAGACGGTCTATCAGGCCGCGGCCGGGCTCGCGGGCTGGGACACCGAACGCCTCGCCTGCCCGGGGGGCGTCACCGATCCGCGCGCCGACACCTGACGGCATGTCATGAGGAAGGTGCTGGAGGGCGCCGCCGACCGGCTGTTCCCCGGCGGCGGCAACGCGCACGGCACTCTCCCGGCCGCGCTCGTCCTGCTCACACTCGTCACCGGTTTCGTGGACGCGGTGAGCTATCTCGGCCTCGACCACGTCTTCGTGGCCAACATGACCGGCAACGTCGTCTTCCTGGGCTTCGCCCTGGCCGGGGCCCGGAACCTGTCGGCCTGGGCGTCGCTGCTCGCCTTCGGCGCGTTCATGGCGGGCGCGTGGACGGCCGGGCACCTCGGGCGGCGGGTCCCGCACACCGGACGGCTGTTCGCCGCGGTCACCACCGCCCACGCGGCCCTGGTCACGGCGGCGCTGGTGGTCACGCTGACAGCGGGGCACAGGGCGGCCCCGGCGAAGGCCGCGCTCATCGCGCTGCTCGCGTGCGGGATGGGCATGCAGAACGCGGTCGTCCGCGCGCTCGGCGTCCCCGACCTGACGACCACCGTGCTGACCCGCACCGTCACCGGCCTCATCGCCGACGAGCCGGGCCCCGCGAGCGTACGCCGCTTCGTCTCCCTGGCCACCATGTTCGCCGGGGCGCTGTGCGGCGGCGCCCTCTTCCTGCGGGCGGGGGCGCCGCAGGCGCTGGCCGCGGCGGTGGCGCTGCTCGTCGTGGTGACGGTGACCGGGGGCCACGGCCGGCCGACCGCTGGGTGAACTACCTTGCGGAGCCGGGGAGTCAGGGGCTGGCGATGAGCTCCGTGAGGCGGGTGGCGAGCCACGGCCTGCGACCGGCGGCCCGCACCCGGCCGCGCGCGATCGCCTTCCAGAGCGGGACGCGCCGGAAGCCGATCAGCAGGAACGTGACCGGCGCCGCCGTGATCCGGCAGTCGTAGGAGCGCGGCGGGGCGTCGCGGGTCACCGTCGCGGCCCCGTCCTCCACGACGACCGCCAGCCGGGGACCGCCCTTGACGGCCACGTCGAACGCGAGGCGGACCCCGCGCGCCTTCGCCACATCCAGGGCCATCGGCATCATCGCCGGGAACGCCTGCCCGATGACCAGGCGCGCCTCGTCCGGCGATATCGCCCACGGCAGGCGGGCGCCGCGCGCCACGTCGAGGCCGTGGACGAGCGTCTCGCTGAGCATCAGCCCGGTCGCCGCCGCCAGCGTGAGCACGACGCCCCCGCCGTACCAGGGCGTCGGGACGGCTGTGTCGGGCGCGAGCCTCTCGGTGAGCCGGAGGAACGCCTCGCCCCGCTCGGCGACCGCCTCGCCGGGGCGGGCCCGCGCCTCCTCGGCGAAGACGCCGATCGCCTTGGCGTTCACGGCCGTGATCCGCTCGGCGAACGGCCCGTCGCCGGGCGGCAGTACGTCGTCCCAGCCGTCGAACTCCCCGGTGAACGCGGAACAGTACGCCAGATACACGGCGCACAGGTGCGCGTCGACATCGCTCACCGTCCACGCCGGGAGGCCGGAGGGCGCGCCCCTGTCCGGCGCGTCGCGGAGCAGCCCGGCCAGGCGCGGGACGGCGGCGCGCAGCGCGGCGCGGGTCCGCTCGTGCTCGACGGCGGGATCGAAGCCGGCGGCTGCGCCCACAGATCACTCCTCACAGCGAACGACATCGCAGGTTACCGCCGGTAGTCCGGCGGTGGAAGGCGTCGGCGCGGTCCTCGTGCGCGGGAGGGGGAAGGAGGGGATGATGTCAGCGGATGTGATGGTTGAAGGAGAGAACAGGGCGGCCCCGGCGACAAGTCCGTGACCGCCACTGCGTGTGTTCCGAGACGAGACTCCGAAGACAGGACGGCAGCATGCCTCTTGAGGGTGAGTACGAACCGAGCCCGGACCGGCGGGCCCGCGAGCAGGTCGAGCTCTACGAGAGCTCGGGCGGCACACAGGGGACGACGATGCGGGGCATGCCCGTCGTCGTCCTCACGACCCTGGGCGCGAAGAGCGGCAAGATCCGCAAGACCCCGCTGATGCGGGTGGAACACGACGGCCGCTACGCCGTGGTCGCCTCCCTGGGCGGCGCGCCCAAGCACCCCGTCTGGTACCACAACATCGTGGCCGACCCGCGCGTGGAGCTCCAGGACGGGCCCGCGCGCCAGGACATGACGGCCCGTGAGGTCACCGGCGAGGAGAAGGCCCGCTGGTGGGAGCGCGCGGTCGCGGCCTACCCCGATTACGCCGACTACCAGAAGAAGACCGAGCGCGAGATCCCGGTCTTCGTCCTGGAGCCGACGCCTTCCGGGCACTGACCCGCGTACGTCCGGCCGACCGGCCCGCCCGGTCGGCCGGAGTAACAACGTGGTCACCGTGTGTCATCGCAGGTGCCGCCAAGAGCAGCGCCGCCCCACAAGCACAAGGCCCGGGCCCCGTTCCCCTTTCCCCGCGGCGCGGGATATCCCTGAGGGTGAGCCGCCGGTCGGCGGGCGCGGCACGTGAGGGAGTGGGGCCATGGGTGCGGAACGGTTCGAGGGCGAGTGGCGCGTGGACGAGCGGTGCACCAACTGCGATGTCGCACGGCAGCTGGCCCCCGGCCTGATCGGGGAGGCGGACGGCCGGTCGGTCGTTCTCCGCGCGCCGCGCGACCAGGCCGAGGTCCAGGCGCTCCACGCCGCGGCGTACGCCTGCCACACCCGGTCGATCCACCCGCCGGCGGGGCGGCTGGGCACGGAGCTGGACCCCTTCCCGATGGCCCTGGACGAGGGCGTGTACCTGTGCGGGCACAACTCCACGCGCACCGCGGGGGCCAACTCCTATGTGCTGCGCCGCCCCGGCGGCACCACGATGATGATCGACACGCCGCGCTGGAGCGCCCCGCTCGCCACGCGGTACGAGGCGCTGGGGCCCGTCACCGACGTCCTGCTCACCCACCGCGACCACGCCGCGCACGGCCGCCGCTACGCCGACCGCTTCGGCGCCCGGCTGTGGATCCACGAGGGCGACCTCGACGCGGCCCCGGACGCCGACCGCGTGCTCAGCGGCACGGAAGCGGTCCGGATCGCCGACGGCCTGGTCGCCCACCCCCTTCCCGGGCACACGCGCGGGAGCGTCGTCTACATCGCGGACGAGCGCTACTGCTTCAGTGGCGACAGCTTCTACTGGTCGCGCACGACCGGGGACATCGAGGTGGCGGACAGCGTCACGTGGTATTCCATCGAGGTGCTGGCCGCCTCCCTGGCCCGGACCGCCGCCGAGCTGCGCTTCGAGTGGCTGCTGCCGGGCCACGGCGACCGGCGGCACCTCCCCGCCGACGACATGGCCGCGCGCATGCGACGGCTGGCGGACCGCACGCGGGAACTCCGGCCCCGCGCCGTCGACTTCAGCGCCCTGCGCTGGTGACGGCGCGCACGGACCGCCGGACCGCCCCGGGCAGCGGGCCGGCCGACGGCGTGGACGGTGGGACCCCGTCGGCCCGGCGCCGTTCCGTAGCGCCCCCCGTCAGCCGACCGTCACCTTGACGACGCGGCCGGACGCCTCGGACACGAACAGCTCGCGCCGCCCGTCGTGGTCGCCGAAGCCACGGGGGACGCGGACGCTCGTGGGCATGCGCAGCCCCGACACCAGCACGCAGGAGCGGCCGGTGGCCGGGTCGACCTGGATGAGCTCACCGTCGCGGAAGCTCGCGACCACCAGCTTGCCCTCGAAGGCGGTGAGGTCGTCGAGGACCTTGGTCTTCAGCGGGTTCGGGCTGAGTTCGACGACCCTGGTGTGGGCCGCCGGATCGTTCAGGGGGACGCGGACGACCGGGGACGCGGTGTCGGTGATGACGCTCGCGTACAGCTGGTCACCGACGATCTCCAGGCCGTTGGTGCCGAAGACGTCCGCCGCCCGCGTCCACTGCTCGTCCTTCGTGCCGTCCGGCCGGATCTTGAGGATGCCGGTGGCCAGCTCGCGGCTGACGTAGAGATTGCCTCCGGAGTCGATGACCAGGCCGTTGACGCCGGACAGCCCGTCCACGAACGTCTCCGCCTTCGGGGCGGCGGCGGTCGGATCGAACCGCACGATGCCGCCGCCCGTCGCCCAGGAAGACAGCGGATTCACGCCATAGTTGACGTACATCTTCCCGTCGGGACCGCGCCGGATCCCGCCGGGGCCGCTCACGGGGACGCTGGCCTTGAGCCTGCCGTCCGGGGCGTAGCCCTCGACCCGGTTCTTGGTGAGGTGCGCGACCCAGAGGGTGCCGCGCCCGTCGAACTCCAGGTTCTCCTTCCAGTCGAGCAGCGGCACGCCGCCCTTGTGGAAGACCTCGGTGCCCGCCTTCTCCGTACACTCGGCGAGGGCCCTGGCACCGGACGCCTGAGCCGCGGCGGCGGGCAGCTGCGAGCCGCCGGCCAGCAGCGCGGACACGAGGCTCGCGGCGAAGACCGCTCTGCGTAAGCGTGTCATGACGGGTGGGTCCTTTCGATCGCGGGGCGCGTCGGAGCAGTTCGATTGCCCTGACGGTACGGCGCTGATAATGCCCCGACCTGCGAGGTAACGAGCTTCTCAAATTCACGGCCGAACTGTTTTTAGGCAAGCCTCACTTGACCTAAAGTCGACGGTCGCCTCCCCCCACTTCTCCGCTCTCCCCACCACGGAGGCTCCCCGTGTCCAGCTCGAACATCGCCCTGCTCGGCGCCATCGCGGGCTTCACCATCTACCTCGGACTCCCCGTCGGCCGGCTGCGCGGGCCCACCCCCCGCCTGAAGGCCGGCCTGAACGCCACCGCCATCGGCATCCTGATCTTCCTCGTCTGGGACGTCCTGGCCCACGCCTGGGAACCGGTCGACCAGGCACTCACCGACCACACCTGGGGCACCGTCGCCTCCGACGGGTCCGTCCTCGCCCTCGGGCTCACCCTCGGGCTGGCCGGCCTCGTCTCCTACGACACCTGGGCCGCGCGCCGCCGCGCCGCCGCCCGACGGACGGACGGCCCCGGCGCCGCCGTCGCCGAACCCGCGCGTGACGCCCGTACGCAGGCGGGCGAGCTGGCCCTGATGATCGCCACCGGCATCGGGCTGCACAACTTCGCCGAGGGCCTGGCCATCGGCAACTCCGCCGCCAAGGGGGACATCTCCCTGGCCGTACTGCTCATCGTCGGATTCGGTCTGCACAACGCCACCGAGGGCTTCGGCATCGTGGCCCCGCTGGCCGCCGAGGGCGAACGCCCCTCCTGGCTCACGCTGCTGTGGCTCGGCCTGATCGGCGGCGGGCCCACGTTCCTGGGCACCCTCGTCGGCCAGCGCCTGGTGAACGACACCCTCTCGACCGCCTTCCTGGGCCTGGCCGCGGGCTCGATCCTCTACGTCGTCATCGAACTCCTCGCCGTGGCCCGCAAGGCGGCCGTGAAGCGGCTCACGACGTGGTGCGTCCTGCTCGGACTCCTGCTCGGCTTCGCCACGGACGCCGTCGTCACGGCGGCGGGGGCCTGACCCACGAGGCCGGGACGGGCGGACCGAACTCCCGCCCGTCCCGGCCTCGTCACTTACAGCCGGTGCGGCGGTCGACGCCGGGCAGGAGGTCTTTCCACTGCTTGTCGGACATGGGGGCGCCGCGGACCGAGCACAGGGTGCGGGTGAGCTGGGTGAAGTCGGTGCTCACCACGAGACCTTGGCTGCCGAAGGCTTTGAGGGGATTTCCCCCTCTCGCCGTCATGAAAAGATCACCAGCAGGGCTCACGTCGAGCACGTTCACGCCCTGTGCTCCTCCGTCGGACATCACGAGCTGTTCGTCGTCGCCGCCGGGCCGGGCGCCGTCCGGGTCCGAGATGCGCCACAGGCCGAGAAAACCGTCGCTGTTCCAGGCCACCAGCAGCCGACGGTCCCGGGCAGCCTTCACATACTGGAACTTGGGGGCGGGGCCCAGCAGTGGAATCCCGCGCTGCTGCGGCTTGCGCAGGTCCCACAGCATCGGCCGGCCGGCGTTGGAGAGGGTGGCCAGGGCGCGGTCGGAGGCGAGGACGGAAATCGTCCAGTCCTTGCTGTTGATCGAACCGTTCAGCTTCGCGGTGCCGTCGTCGGCGACGGCCCATATGTGCGCGTTGGGTTCCTCGGTCGAGCGTGCCTTCTCCCTGCTCACCAGGAAGGCTCCCCGAGAGGCGCCGAACATCGCCGACGGCTTTTCCTTCACCGTGTCCGCCCGTCGGGGGTGCCGGGGGTCGCGTACGTCCCACAGCTGGGTCTCCAGCGGGGCCATCAGCACCAGCACACCCCCCGACTGAATACCCATCAGCTTCTGGCCGTCGCCCTCCGGCCAGGGCACCTGGGCGAGGCGCTCCGGGTGGTCGATGTCGCGGATGTCCCAGATCTCGACCGCACTCCCGGATTCGCCCCGCAGAGCGAGGAGGGTGGCCTCGCGATTCACCGCGGCATCCGCGGGATTGTCGTCCTTCACCGCTCCGGCCGGCAGCATGAACTCGTGTCCCGGCCGCAGCCGGCCGTGGTCGAAGTGCCACAGCTTGAGGCGGTCCTGGTCGCTGTTCCGACTCAGCAGCAACCGTCCGTGCGCGATGAACGAGGCGGTGTCCCAGGGCTTCGGCAGCTCGGCGATCTGCTGTGGAGCGGAGGGCGTAGCGCCGATGTCCCAGATCCGCACCGGGCCTTTGGTGCCGTAATCACCCGCTGTCACCACATAGCGTGCGGCCGGGTCGAACCCATCACCCGGCACGTTCACCGTGTTCACGAGCGTCGACGGCAGGGACCGCGCCGGGGATTCGCGCACGGTGACCTGCCCGGTCGCGTCACCGACCGCCACACCCCGGCCGTCGGGCTGGTAGGCGACCGAGCGTGCGAACTCCCCCGTCGGCACATCGCCGTCCAACGAGGGATCGCGGGACTCGGGGAATTCGTAGGTATGGAGCGAGCGGCCCCCCTCGTCCGCCACCGCCATGAACGCCCCGTCGCCGCGGAAGGCAAGGGACTTGTAGAGACCATTGGACAGGCTGTATCCGGAGACATCGTCCCGGCTCCGGGGATGAGCCGGGTCCGTCGTGTCCCACAGCTTCAGCTTCTGCTTGCCCCCGCCGACCAGCAGCCGACTGCCCGGTTTGAAGGCCAGGGAGAACACGTGGACATCCTTGAGCGTCACGAGCGGCTTGAGCGTACGCGCCTGGCTCGGGTCCAGCAGCCGCACGGATTCGTCCTGGACCGACGCCGCGAGCACCCGCCCGTCAGGGCTGTAGGCCACCTCCCCGACGATCCTGCCGTCCTTGTCGTCGGCGACCTGGACCATGCTGGACACCGGGTGGGCGGGATCGCTCACGTCCCACAGCCACACCCGCCCGCGCTCCGCCGGCACCGCGAAGGTCCGGCCGTCCGGGCTGAAGGCGACCCCGCTGGAGATATAGCCCGCCGCCGCCGGCACCCGCGCCACCTGGCGCGGGTGGAGCGGGTCGGCCGCGTCCCAGACGAAGAGGGCTTCATGCGTGGCGCCCATGAGATAGCGCCCGTCCGGACGCCAGGCGGCGCTCACCGCCTGACCGGTCCGCAGCACGGGACCGGCGGCCGGGTGGTACGGGTCGCTGGTGTCCCACAGCCGTACGGTGCCGTCCTTGGACGAACTGGCCAGCACCTTCCCGCCCTTGTGGAACGCCAGCTTCAGGACTTGGTCGGTGTGCCCGGTCAGGCGGATGCTCACCGGGGCCATCGCGCTGCGGAGCAGGCTCGTCCGCGCCTCGACCGTGTGCGCAGCGCCGTACGCCGCGAGGCTCAGATCGAGTGCCGCCCCCGCGTCCAGCGCTCGCATGGATTCCGCCTGCCCGGCGATGAGCTTGGAGTCCAGCACCGCCGCCCGCTGCTGCGAGCGCCCCCGCTCGATGACGGCGAACGTGCCGACCCCGGTGAGCAGCAGTGCCAGGCAGGCCGCCACGGCGGCGAAGGCCACGCGGCGGCGCCGGCGGCGGCGCGCCGCGCGCACCCCGGCCTCGGCGAAGGCCCGTTCCGTCGCGGTGAGCGCGATGGACGGGCCGGTGTCCGACGGGGCCAGCCAGGCCCGGATCCGCTCCAGGCGGCTGCCGGTGTAGAGATAGCCGGGGTCGCGGCCGTTCTCCTCCCAGGCCGTCGCCGCGTCGGACAGCTCCTGGTGAGCGAGGAGTTCGGCCCGCGCGTCGCGGATCCACGAGCGCAGCCGGGGCCAGGCGCGCAACAGCGCCTCGTGGGATATCTGGGCGCCGTCCTGGTCGACGGTGACCAGGCGGGCGGCGGCGAGGCGGTCGCACACGTCCCCGATGAGCCGCCGCTCGTGCTCCGGCCGCTCGGCGAGCAGGCGGGGGAGGTCGACCCGGCGGCGTACGGCCTCGGCGTTCGCGGTCAACTGGATCAGGCGCAGGAGGAGTTCGCGCAGGGCCTCTCGGGAGGGTGCGTCCAGTTCCTGGTAGAGGGTCTCGGTGGTGGTGGCGACGGACTCCCGGATGCCGCCGGTGGCCTGGTAGCCGGCCAGGGTGAGGAGGGCGCCCGAGCGGCGCAGCCAGGTCTCGCGGAGGGCGTGGGCGAGGAACGGCAGCGCGGTGGCTTCGGGTGTGTCGTCCGCCGGGTCGTCCCGCCCGGAGTCCTGCCGCAGGTCCGCCATGAGGCGGTCGGTGAGGCCGTCCTCCAGGGCGAGCCCGGCGCGGAGCGCGGGCTGTTCGACGGCGGTCCGTAACGCCGCCTCGCCCATGGGCGACACCGTGAACTGGCCGTGTTCCAGGGCCCGCACGAGCTCGGGGTGGGCCAGGCAGCTGCCGTAGTGGTCGGCGCGCAGCCCGAGGACGACGCGCGGGCGTGCGGGCCCGGCACCGCCGGTGGCACACAGCAGGCGTACGAAGCGGGTGCGTTCCTCCGGATCCGCGCAGCGGGTGAAGGTCTCCTCGAACTGGTCCACGATCAGTGACCGGCAGGCCGGGAAGCCCGGCCGTGGTGCGGGGAGTTCCTCTCCCGCGGCCAGCGCGCGGTGGACCTCGTCGGCCGGGTGACCGGTCGCGGCGGCCCAGCGCTCGGCGAGGGCGCGCAGCGGGTGCGGGCCGGGCGCGGGCAGCAGCAGGGCGGGCCAGGGCACGCCGGGACGGCCTGCCGCGTGCCGGTCTTCCAGGCCCGCGAGCAGCCCGGCCCGCAGCAGCGAGGACTTCCCCGCCCCCGAGGCCCCCACGAGGACGAGCGGCCGGCCGTCGGCCGCCGGGTCGCAGACGGCGTCCAGCAGTCGCTCGGTGACCTCCTCTCGGCCGAAGAAGTGGGCGCGGTCCTCGGGCCGGAAGGGTTCCATGCCGGGGTACGGGCAGGGCACGTCGGCGGGCGGCAGCGCGGCCGCGGGGCGCTCGGGGCGGTAGGCGTGGTTCGGGGCGACGACCAGCGCGCCGAGGGTGCCCCCGCTCTGCCGGTGCGGGCGGGCCGGCCCGTCCCGGAAGGCCCGGTCGAGGTACGCGTGGACGTCGTCCATCGTCAGCAGGGGCGGGCCGGACGGGTCGCCCTCCTCCAGCAGCCGCAGCAGCCGGCCGCCGAAGAGGGTGTGCCGCTCCCCCTCCGGCGCGTAGGAGAGGGCGAAGTCGGAGGCGGAGGTGAGCAGGAAGCTGCCGTTGGGGAGGGCCGAGTCGTAGACGCCGCGGTGACGGCCGGGAGCGGCGGCGCGCCCGGAGAAACAGCAGTCGAGGATCACGACGCTGCCGCCCATGGCGCCGCCGAGCAGGTCCTTGACGACGCCGTACGGCACGCCGTGGGAGATCGTGTCCTCGGCCAGTGAGCCGCGGGTGGCGAGGTAGAGCTGGTCACCGGGGCCGAGGAGGCCGTGGCCGGTGTAGCAGAAGAGCACGGTGCCGGTGGCCTCGGCGACCGCTTGTTCGACCGCGCCGATCACCTCGGCGGCGGTGGCGTCGGCGGGGACCCGGCGGATGTGTCCTTCCGGCATTCCGCAGCCGTCGCGGAGGATCCGGCCCAGGTCGTCGAGTGTGGTGTCGACGCCGGGCAGCGCGGGGAGGGCCGATCCGGACGCGTGCCTGCCGGTGCCGACGAGCACGGCCCGGGTGCCCGGCGCGGCCAGGCCGGTCGCGGGGGCCGCCGTCGCGTCGCCGGTCACGGCGCCGGCGGCGTGGCGGGCGGCACTTCGGCGGGGCCGTCCTCCAGGGTGGCGGCCAGCCGCTGGGCCAGCTCGGCGGCCTGCCGGGCGTCGAGCCCCTTGACCTCGGTGGTGCTGAGGGTCAGCCGCGTGCCGTCGGGCCGGGTGATCGTCACTGTCTGCGTACCGCGGCGGGTCCGCACCCAGGCGACCACCGCCCCGGCGAACGCGGCGGCCACACCTCCTGGCTCGAGCAGCGCCAGCACGACGTCCCCGGCGGTCCCCATGGCCCCCGGCAGCGGCTCGTCCGCCTGTCTGCGGACCCTGCCGCGCAGCGCGGGCTGCCCGCCGAGCCAGCGCCTCAAGTCATCGGGCCCCGCGGGGCCGTGTCCACTCTCCACGGTGATGGTCACCTGCATGCTGTGAGCGTAGTGACGGCGAGGGGCGCGTGGGAGGCATTGACGGGAACGGCTGTCCGATCAGGGCGCCGGGGTGGCCGCCGACATGGCCCGTCATCGAACGTTACTTCGAAAGCATCCGCCGATCACCGGCACAGCACGGACCCCCGCCCGGCGGCGGGCGCCCAGCGATGGGCGCCCAAAAGAAGCCATATATCCATATTGCACAGATATGATGCCCAGCATGGGCAAGCCTGGGCAGCAGCGTCTCCACCGTCCCCAAGGCCGGTGGTCGCCGGTTCTGCTGTCCCCCGTGCTCCTGACGGCCGTCATCGCCAGCCTGGCGTACACCACGCCCCGGAGCATGGCCTTCAGCCGCATCCTGCCCGCGGCCCCCGCCCTCGCGGCCGCCATGTGGCCCGTGCTGCCCACGGTGCTGCTGGGGACGGTCTGCTTTCTGCTCATGATCGGGCTCGGCATCGTCTTCCCCGACCTCGGGACGGGGTACACGGCGGCGGGGATCGTCGCGGTCACCGTGGCGGCGGCCTACGGCAGCCACGTCCGGCTCCAGCGCGAGCAGTCCCTGTTCCAGGTCCGGCTCGTCGCCGACGCCGCGCAGCAGGTGGTCCTGGGCCCGATGCCGCGCTGCTACGGCGGCATCGAGGTCGAGTCGCTGTATCTCGCGGCCGCCGCGGAGGCCCGCATCGGCGGCGACTTCTACGAGGTGGCCGACACGGGCTTCGGCGTCCGGCTGCTCATCGGCGACGTACGGGGCAAGGGCCTGCCGGCGGTCGGCGCGGCCGCGGCGGTGGTCAACTCCTTCCGGGAGGCGGCCTACGACGAACCCGACCTCGCCGGCATCGCCCACCGCCTGGAGGCCAGCAGCACCCGCTACAACGCCGCCTTCCCCCCTGACGACCTGATGGAGCGCTTCACCACCGCCGTCCTCGTCGAGATCCCCTACGAGGGCGGCATCGTCAGAATCCTCAACTTCGGGCATCCCCCGCCGCTGCTCCTGACCCGGGAGGGGGTGCGCGTCCTGGACCCGACCGCCCCCTCACCCCTGCTCAACCTCGCGGACCTGATCGGCGATCACTACCAGACCGACACGTTCGCCTTCGCCCGCGGCGACCAACTGCTCCTCTACACCGACGGCGTCACCGAGGCCCGCGACCGCGCGGGCGAGTTCTTCCCACTGGCGGACTGGATGCGCCGGCAGACCCCGGTCCACCCCCGCGAACTGCTCGACCGCCTCCACCGCGATCTCCTCCAGTACAGCAGCGGCGGCCTGGACGACGACATCGCGGCGCTGGCCGTACGCTCCCACGAAGCCCCGGCTCCGCTGGACGGCCCGAAGGGGCGGGCTGCGTAGACGACCGACCGGCCACAAGCCGAGCCTTGCCCTCGTCCAGGGCACAGGTGCCGGTGTCCCTCGCGAAGGCCCCCCACGCCCCCGTCCGGAAGGACTCCCACGTCCCCCTCACCCCAAAGCTCGCACCCTTAGTAAGATCCACCCGTTCCAGGGGGAGGACGGATTCGGCATGGGCATGCTGGGAGCGGACAGACCGACGCACGTAGGGCCGTTTCGGACGGTCGGGGTGCTCGGGCAGGGTGGCATGGGGCAGGTGCTGCTCGGGGTGGCGCCCGACGGGCGGCTCGTGGCCGTCAAACGGGTGCACGCCGATCTGGCGGAGGATCCCGGGTTCCGTACGCGGTTCCGGCGGGAGGTGGACGCCTCGCGGCGGGTGTCCGGGGCCTACACCGCGCCGGTCGTCGACGCCGACCCGGACGCGCCGACGCCGTGGCTCGCCTCCCTCTTCCTGCCGGGGCCCGCGCTGAGTGAGGCGCTGGACGCGGGCGGCACGCTGCCCGAGGAGGCCGTACGGCTGCTCGCCGCCGGGCTCGCCCAGGCCCTGGACGACATCCACCGGGCCGGCCTCGTGCACCGGGACCTGAAGCCGTCGAACGTGCTGCTGACGGAGGACGGCGTACGCGTCGTCGACTTCGGGATCGCCCGCGCCGCCGACCACGAGACGAAGCTGACCCACACGGGCGCGGTGATCGGCTCGCCCGCGTTCATGTCGCCGGAGCAGGTCCGGGGCGAGCGGCCGGGGCCGGCGAGCGATGTGTTCTCGCTCGGCGTCACGCTCGTCACGGCCGCCACGGGCCGGAGCCCGTACGCGGGGGACTCGCCGCTCGCGCTCATGCACGCCGTCGCCCACGACGTCCCCGACCTCGGCTCCCTGCCGCCCCGGCTGCGCCGGATCGTCGAGCCGTGCCTGGCGCAGGACCCGGCCGCACGGCCGGCCCCGGCCCAGCTCCTCGACCTGATCGGCCCGCTCGCCCCTTCCGCCCGGCCCTGGCCGGCGGCGGTGTACGAGCGGATCGCGGAACGCCGGTCCTGGGCGGCCCGGCTCGCGGCCACGGCCGGCACGGCGCCGCCGGCCGTCCCGGCTGTCCCGGCTGTCCCGCCCGCCCCTGCGGCACCTCCCACCGTGGGGACGACACAGCCTCCGACGACGCCACGTCGCCGCTCCCGTCGGCTCGTCACCGCGATCGTGGCGGGCGCCGTGCTCGCGGCGGCCGCGGTCGCGGTCCTGGTGATCGGCCCGGCCGACGTCTACTACACGTTCGTCCCCGAGCCCGTGCCGACCCCCGGCTCGGTCCCGCTGGCGCAGGTGCGGGACAAGTACACCAAGACGGTCCCGACCTGTGTGCAGGTCCGCGGCAGCATGAAGGCCCCGTCCGGTTTCGGCGACCCGGGGGGCAACTTCCCCGACTCCGTGTGGCAGGCCCAGGACGGCGGAGGGCACACACACCCGCAGACCACCTGCGACTGGACCACCCGCTCCGGCGACCAGATCACCGTCATCTGGGACCTCTACCCCTCCCGTCCCGGCGGTCCCACCGGCGCCGAGCTGGCGAAGCGGCACTACGAGGACCTGTACATGCGCAACAGCACCCCGCGCGACTCCGGGCTCGGCTTCGTGGAGGAGGGCATGTGGCTGAAGCCCTCGACCGGGAGCAACTGCGTGCTGTACGCCCGGGACGTCAACCTGGCCCTGTTCGTCGAGGTCAAGGGCGTGCACTACCCGAAGGGCGTCTGTGAGGGCGTCACGAAGGACATGGCCCGCCAGAGCGTGCGAGCGGTGGCGTCCCTGTGAGCGCGCCGCACCCGCTCCCGGAGAAGGCCGGGCCGTACGTCCTCCTCACCGAGCTCGGCCGGGGTGGCATGGGCCGGGTGCTGCTCGGTGTCGCGCCGGACGGCCGGCCCGCGGCGGTGAAGCTGGTGCACGCCCGGCACGCGGCCGACGACGGTTTCCGGTCCCGCTTCCGGCGGGAGGTGGCGGCCTCGCGGAGGGTGTCCGGCGCGTACACCGCGGCCGTCCTGGACGCCGACGCGGACGCCGAACTCCCCTGGCTCGCCTCTGTGTTCGTGGCGGGCCCTTCCCTGGGGTCGGCCGTGGAGCGCGCGGGCGCGCTGCCGGAGCCCGCCCTGCACCGGCTGGCGGTGGGCCTGGCGACGGCGCTGGGCGAGATCCACCGGGCCGGTCTCGTCCACCGCGACCTCAAGCCGGAGAACGTCCTGCTCGCGGAGGACGGCGCCCGCGTCATCGACTTCGGTATCGCGCGGGCGGCGCAGGCCGGGGAGGTCACCGAACTCACCGGCACCGGCTGGGTGGTCGGCTCGCCACCGTACATGTCGCCCGAGCAGGCGCAGAGCCGGGAAGTGACGGGCGCGAGCGACGTGTTCTCGCTCGGGTCGGTGCTCGTGATGGCGGCGACCGGCCGCAGCCCCTTCTCCGGCCCTTCCGCGCTCCAGACGCTCTACAACGTCGTCCATACCGAGGCCGACCTGAGCGGCGTGCCCCGGTCCCTGCACGGGATCGTCGCCCGCTGCCTGGCGAAGGACCCGGCCGCCCGGCCCGCCCCCGGCGAACTGCTCGCCCTCCTCGGCCCGGTGGCCCCGGCGGCCCGGCCATGGCCGCCCGCCGTGCACCGGATGGTCGACGAGCAGCGGGCCCGCGTCGCGGGCCTGCTCGACGGCGCCACCGAGCGCACGGCACCACCGCCGCGCGCCGCCGCTCCGGGGACGGCCGTGCTCACGACGTACGACACCCCCGCCGCGCCACCGACAGCCGTGCTCACCACGTTCGCCACCCCCGCCGCACCACCCCGCCACCGGCGTCCCGTGACCTGGGCCGCGGTGGGCGCGGTGCTCGCGGCGGCGGTCGGCGTGGGTGCGTATCTGCTGCTGCGTGGGGACGGCGGAGGCAGCGGCGGCACGCCGGACAAATACGTGACGATGCCGGTGTGTTCGGAGGCCGTGTCCAAGCTGCCGCTCCAGGGGGAGCGGAGGAAGGACAAGGACATCGAGCAGCAGGACCCCGCGCGGACCGAGTGCTCCTGGTACGACAAGGACCAGCCCCAGCCGGACGGCTGGAACTTCACCCCCAGCGCGGACGTCTCCTGGGAGCTCTACCGGTCGGACGACGGCCGCAACGGCACGGCGAGGGCGCGCAAGGAATTCGCCCACGACCCCAAGGACACACGCGACGAGGCCGGCTTCGGCGACGCCGCGCACTGGACGGCCTCCGCGAAGGACCGCAAGACCTGCCAGCTCAACGTCCGTGACGGCAACCTCGTCGTGCGCGTCTTCCTGGACGGCACCCGGCACCCCGACTGCGAAGCCGAAGCCAAGGGCGTCACGAAGGCCGCGCTGGCGGCCATGCCGCCGCGGGCCGGCTAGGGTCTGTCGTGAGAGTGCTGGTCACAGTCACTCGTTGCCGCGTCCATACCGGCGGACGGCCCGGCTTGATGCCCCGCGGCGACAGCGGCTCAAGCCGGGCCCACTGCCCGTTCGTCAGGTCCCCACGTCCCGCAGGACGTGATCATCAACGATCGAAATCAACCTCGCCAACAGACCCTGGACGGCCTACGCGGTTGTGGCGATGCCGCCGTCGACGGGGATCACGGCCCCTGTCAGGTATGCGCCTGCCCGGCTGGCGAGGAACACCGCGACTCCCGCCATGTCGTCGTCGCGGCCGATCCGGCGCAGTGGGGCCGACGCCGCGATCGCCTCGCCGAACTCGTCGAGGGTTGCGGCCATCATCGCCGACGGGAACGGTCCCGGCGCCACGGCGTTCACGGTGACGTGCTGCGGTCCTAGTTCCTTGGCGAGCACTCTGGTGAGCTGATGCAGTGCGGCCTTGCTGCTGGAGTACGAGTAGTTGGGCCGCTGGGGAATGTGGATGGCGGCGATGCTGCCGATGTTGATGATCCGCGCGGGATCGTCGGCGGTGCCCGCCCTGCGCAGTGCGGGCAGCAGCGCCTGGACCAGCCAGAACGGCGACTTCAGGTTGAGGTCGACGACCGTGTCCCAGGCCGCGTCCGGGAACGTCGCCAGCGGCTCGTCCCACATGGCGCCCGCGTTGTTGACGAGGATGTCGAGGCCCTCCGGGTCGGCGGTGACGAGGTCGGACAGCCGCCGGCACTCGTCATGGCGGGACAGGTCGGCGGGGACGGCCCGCACCTCACCGAATTCGGAGAGCTGTTCCTGCGTCTGCGCGCACGCTTCTGCGTTGCGTGAGCTGATGACCACGCTGGCGCCCGCCTGGAGAAGGCCACGCGCGATCATCATTCCGATGCCTCGGGTACCACCGGTGACGAGCGCGCGCTTTCCGCACAGATCGAAAAGTTCCGCATGCGTCGTGAATCGGTTGTCTGCCACTTGCCGCCTTCCAGTTGGTCGTGCGGGATGACGCGTCGACGCGTTGGGGGTTCGGTTCAGCTGTCTCAACGCTATGACCTTGGAGTGCACTTCAAGCAAGCGGATCAAGGTCCCGACGGAAGCGTCCGCAATCGCCTCAAGCGCCACCGGGCTGTAGCCGCGCGGTATGACAGGCTCGCGGTCCGCTACGTGGCGACCGTGCTGGTCGCAGTCCTCAACGAGTGGCTGTGACCAGCACTTTCACAAGACCCTAGGCGACGGACCTGCGGGAACACCTCTGGTCCCGTTTCCGTTCACACACGTGCACACGGCGACGCGGGTGTGCCACCCGCACGCCCAGGGTGTGCTGCTGGAGATGTACCGCGAGGCGCGCGAGCGGCTCGGCGACCCTCGGCGGCCGGGTCACCGCCGTCCACCCGCGACTCGTCGTGTGCCATGGTCACTTGTTGTAGGCGGTCGAAGCCCGCACGCCGATGCCGGGAACAGAACGCTCAACGCACCGGCCCGACCGGCAGCCCCGCGACGTCGGCTCCACGGCGCAGCACGTCGCGGAGCATGTCAGGGGTCAACGTCCGTGTGGACATGTTGCGTTGGCTCGGATGGTAACTGCCGATCAGACGCAGGCGCTGGTCACCGCCGTGGGTGACGAGCTGTGACTCGGCGCCGTGCCCGAAGGCCGGGCGCGGGCGGGGCAGCCGCCAGCCCGCGCTCGCCAGCACGGGCAGCAGCGCCTGCCAGCCGAAGGCACCGAGCACCACGATCGCCCGCAGCGCCGGGCGCAGCAGTTCGAGTTCGCGGGCGAGCCAGGGGCGGCAGGTGTCCCGCTCGACGGTGGTGGGCCGGTTGTCCGGCGGCGCGCAGTGCACCGGCATGGTGATCCGCACCCCGGACAGCTCCATCCCGTCGCCGCGGTGGGTGGCCGTCGGCCGGGAGGCCAGGCCGAGCTCGTACAGCGCGGCGAACAGCGCGTCACCGGACGGGTCCCCGGTGAAGACCCGCCCGGTGCGGTTGCCGCCGTGCGCGGCGGGGGCCAGCCCGACGATCGCCAGCGGGGCGTCCGGCGGCCCGAAGCCGGGGACGGGCCTGGCCCAGTAGTCCCACTCCTGGAAGGCCCTGCGCTTCACACGGGCCACCTCCTCCCGCCAGGCCACGAGCCGCGGGCAGGCCCGGCAGGTGACCACCGCCGCGTCCAGGTCCCGGACCGTGCCCATCCGGGGAGCGGTCACCGCGGGGAGGTCCTGCATCCTCGCGCTCCTGTTCATAAAATGGATGAATCGGAAGTTGCCTGCCCGCCGCGCGGTCCGGAGGGTGCCGTCATGGCCACAAAGATCACGTACCGGCGAGTCTACGAGGAGACCTCGCCCGAGGAAGGGCGGCGCGTACTGGTCGACCGCGTCTGGCCGCGCGGCATGCGCAGGGAGGACGCGCACCTGGACGAGTGGCTGCGCGACGTGGCCCCCTCCACGGAGCTCCGCCGCTGGTACGCCCACGACCCCGACCGCTTCCCGGAGTTCCGCCGCCGCTACCGCGCGGAACTGCGCGACGCCGAACACCGGCAGGCCGCGCGGCACCTGCGCGACCTGGCCACGCGCGACCGGCTCACGCTGCTGACGGCGACGAAGGACGTCGACCACAGCCAGGCGGCTGTCCTGGCGGAGTGGCTGAGCGGGAAGGGCTGACCGGGGCCCTTCAGTGCGGCGGGCGCCGGCCCACCCGGCCCTCACTCCCCCTCCGCAGCGACTACTCCCCCAGCCGGTGCACCTCCCCCGTGCCCAGCGTGACGCGGGCGCGGGCCCGCATCGGGCCGTCGGCCCGGCGGGAGAGCAGGGTCATCTCCTCGACCTCCGCCGTCAGCGTGCCGAGGCGGGCCGCGCATTGCGGGGCCAGGTGCCGTGGGTCCCGGGTGCGGCCGAGGGACAGGTGGGGGGTGAAGCGGCCGCCGCAGAGCGGGAAGCTCCGTCGCAGAGCTTCGTGGAGGCGGGTCCACGGCCCCGACCCGGCCGCGGCCGGGTCGAGCCACACCGTCGCGTCACGGCGGTGCCTGAAGTACCGCACGCCGGCCAGGTGCGCCGTGAACGCCGGGCTCTCCGCCGCCACGGCGGCGAGCAGCGGCAGGGCCCGTGCGAACTCCTCCTCCG
Source organism: Streptomyces sp. NPDC025618 (assembly GCF_055558795.1). Taxonomy (NCBI): domain Bacteria; kingdom Bacillati; phylum Actinomycetota; class Actinomycetes; order Kitasatosporales; family Streptomycetaceae; genus Streptomyces; species Streptomyces sp. NPDC025618. Next base: position 80,197 of record NZ_JBVHLW010000009.1, read on the forward strand.
GCACGAAGCCGAAGAGCAGGTTCACATGCGGGGGCCACCGGCGGATCTGCGGGTCGTGCTCCCAGCGGATGTCCTGGATCGCGGGCCAGAGCTCCCGCGGCGGCAGCCACGCCACGGCCGTACGGGCCGTCGGCGGCACCTTGAGCGCGGCCGGCGGCCCGGCCCCGCCGGCCAGCGGATTCCCGTCCACGCTTCCATCGTCCCGGCCGCGCCCCGGTCACACGAGTCGGGGCCGTCCCGCCGCCGCCCGTCCGAGCAGCTCGCTGACCGAGCCGGTGAAGCGCGGGCCCTCGACGAGGCGGCAGCCGATGGTCCAGGCGCCCGGGTCCTCCCCCAGGTGGTGATCGGCCAGCTCCGTGATCCCGCGGACCAGCCGCGCCGGTCCCTCCTCGTCCTGGCGCGAGATCACACACTGCATCGGGTGCCATCGGGCGATCCCGGGCAGGCCCGCCGCGTCACGGAGCACGAGATCGGCGGGGCGCGCCAGTTCGAGGATGTCACCGACACCGACGCCGCCCTCGCCCACGTACGAGAAGGGCGCCGCGAGGGAGCGGTCCGGCCGCATCGGCAGGGTGCGCAGCAGGTGGCGGCCCGTGGGCCGGTCCGACAGCAGCCGGGACCACACGAACCGGTCCGGCCACCGGGTGGCCGCCAGGACCCGCAGGTCCTCCGGACACCCCGGGTGGGCCACGAGGTCGGGAGCCTGCCCGCGCAGCCGCCTGCTGCCGGCCTCCGCCGCCTGCCGGACGCGGTCCCAGTCGAGCGCGATCCACCGCTGGTCGGGCTCCGGGTCGGGTTCCGCGGCGAATCTGTCGAAGAGGTGGTCGCGGCGGCGCCGGTCACCCGCCAGGGCCTCGCGCAGCGCCCCCGCCCCCGCCTCGCGCACGGAGGCTTCGAAGGCCGGACGCACCTCGTCCAGGAGGGCCCGGTCGCCCGCCGCCACGACCTGTCCGAGCAGGTCGAAACGGTCATGGCGCGCCAACAGCAGGCCGGCCGCGAGCTGTTCACCGGCGTCCAGGTGGACGCGGTCGCGCCCGTAGCCCGGCTCGGGCCAGTCGGGCAGCAGGGCGCGCAGGCGCAGCATCGGGTGGCCGGCGAGGAGGAAGTCGCGGGGGAAGGGGGCGTCGGCGAAGGGCCACGCCGCCTCGCCGTCGCGCCAGGCGGTCAGGAACGGCGGCAGGCCGGCGCGTGCGAAGAAGCCGGCCAGGGAACCCGGACCGAAGACCGTGGTCCTGCGGGCCCACTCCTGCCCGGGATCCCACAGCAGGCCCTCGAACGAGTCGCGCTGCCGGGCCGCCTGTTCTTCCCTCTCGGCCGCTTCCTTCGCGGTCCGGCGTATGCCGTGGTTCTTCTCCCACAGCCCGTCGGGGAGCCGGTCGCGGGGTGTGGCGATCAGACGCAGCCGGGTGGCGACCTCGATCAACAGGCCAGGGGAACCGGCGTAATACAGCAGCGAGGGGATCCGGGCGGTGGCGATCATGCGCCCACGGTATGCGAGGCCCGGCTCCCCGGGGCCGGGCAGCACGTGCTCAGTCCGCGGCCGTCCCGGCGCACACCTCTTCCTCTGTCGTGTCCCGCAGTTCGCCGTCCAGGCGGAGCCAGCGCGTCACGCCGATGGACCGCAGGAAGTGGAGGTCGTGGCTCGCCACGACGAGTGCCCCCTCGTACGACTCCAGGGCGGTCGTCAGCTGTCGCACGCTCGCCATGTCGAGGTTGTTCGTCGGCTCGTCGAGCATCAGCAGCTGCGGGGCGGGCTGCGCGAGCATCAGGGCCGCCAGGGTGGCCCGGAAGCGCTCGCCGCCCGAGAGGGTCACGGCCCGCCGGTCCGCGCGGGCGCCCTTGAAGAGGAAGCGGGCCAGCCGGGCCCTGATCTCGTTCCCGGTCGCCTCGGGGGCGAACCGGGCGAGGTTCTCCGCGACGGTCAGCCCGTCGTCGAGCACGTCGAGCCGCTGGGGCAGGAACCGCAGCGGCACATGGGCCGTCGCCTCCCCGGAGAGCGCGTCCAGCTCGCCGGCGATCGTGCGCAGGAGCGTCGTCTTGCCCGCGCCGTTGCGGCCGACGAGCGCGATCCGCTCGGGGCCGCGCAGCTCGAACTCGCCGTCCACGCGGGCCCCGTAGCGCAGGCGCAGCTCGCGCAGCGTCAGCACCGAGCGGCCCGGCGGGACGGTCGTGTGCGGCAGGTCGACGCGGATCTCGTCGTCGTCGCGCACGGCCTCCTCCGCCTTGCCGAGCCGGTCCCTCGCCTCGGCGAGCCTCTCCTCGTGCATGATGCGGTGCTTGCCCGCGGAGACCTGGGCCTGGCGTTTGCGCGCGCCCATGACGATCTTCGGCTCGCGCTTGCTGTCCCACATCTTCTGGCCGTACCGCTTGCGGCGCGCCAGTTTGACCTGGGCGTCGGCCAGTTCGCGCTGCTGCTTGCGCAGATCGGCCCCGGCCACCCGGACCATGCGTTCGGCGGCCTCCTGCTCGGCGGCGAGCGCCTCCTCGTACGCGGAGAAGTTGCCGCCGAACCAGGTGATCCCGCCCGCGCGCAGGTCGGCGATCTGGTCGACGTGTTCGAGCAGTTCACGGTCGTGGCTGACCACGACCATGACGCCCGGCCACGCCTCGACGGCGGCGTAGAGCCTGCGGCGCGCGTGCAGGTCGAGGTTGTTGGTGGGTTCGTCGAGAAGGAGGATGTCGGGCCGGCACAGCAGCAGGGCGGCCAGGCGCAGCAGGACCGACTCGCCGCCGGACAGCTCGCCGGTGGTGCGGTCCAGGCCGATGTGGCCGAGGCCCAGCCCGGCGAGCGTCGCGGTGGCACGCTCCTCGACGTCCCAGTCGTCGCCGACGGCGGCGAAGTGCTCCTCGCGCGCGTCCCCCGCCTCGATGGCGTGCAGGGCGGCGCGGGTGCGGGCGATGCCGAGGACGTCCTCGACGCGGAGCGCGGTGTCGAGCGTGACGTTCTGCGGGAGGTAGCCGATCTCACCGGCCACGCGCACGGTGCCTTCGGCCGGAAGGAGTTCCCCGGCGAGGAGCTTCAACAGGGTTGATTTTCCCGATCCGTTGAGGCCGATGAGCCCGGACCTGCCGGGGCCGAAGGCGGCCTGGAAGCCGTCGAAGACGGTGGTGCCGTCCGGCCAGGCGTAGGAGAGGGACGTGCAGGTGAGGAAGGCGGGGGAAGAGGTGGGTGACATGGGCATACGGGCCTCGCGGGGTCGCTTGAGGTGGGAGGTGGCCAAAAAGCGCACGGAGACACCGCGGGGCGACCGCGAAGGGGCGGGGGAGGCGTCGTCAAGGATCCCCGCACCGACGGGAGGACGGCTGAAGCGTCGAGGTCGCACACGGAACGCGGACAGCGGACGCGATGACGGCGTGGCTGCGCGGCGCGGTGTCTCAAGACCTCAGACGAGCAACGTCCTTCTCCGATCGACGGCAACAGGGGCGTGACAAACGTATGAGGGGTGCCGGTGGTGCGTCAACGTATTTCTCGACGGCGGCGGGCAGCGCGGCTTCGCCGAGGGTGCCGGGCCGCCTGCTCGATCCCCCGCCCGGGGAAGACTTCCGGAGCGAGCGGCCGCTCCGGCGTCAGGCACATCCGCGGCCGGAGTGAGGTGACCGCGGTCGTCCGCCGAACCGGGAGGGACGGCCCCACCCACGGAAAACCACACACGGGACACACGCCTTCGCCGGTTCACGGTCGACCACGACCGTGAACCGGCGAGGACAGCGCTCGGTGATCTGTGGCCCGGAGGCCGTCCTCACGCTTCCGCGACGGCCTCCAGCGGGCTCAGGGCGGCTGCCCGGCGGGCCGGGACGGCGGCGGCGAGCGCGCCGATCGCGAGGGATGCCACGCAGATGAGGAGCAGGGTGCCCCAGGGCATGGCCAGGGAGTACTGTTCCATCGCCCCGTTGGCCAGGGCGCCGACCGCCCAGGCGCTGAACAGCCCGCCGGCCAGGCCGAGGAGGGTGCCGAAGGCGGCGACGGTGACCGCTTCCAGGCGGATCATCCGGCGGATGCCGGCGCGGTCCATGCCGATGGCGCGCAGGGCCCCGATCTCGCGGGTGCGCTCGGTGACGGACATGGCCAGGGTGTTGACGATGCCGAGCGAGGCGATCACGATGCCGATGGCGAGCAGCCCGTACATCAAGGTCAGCAGGTCGCCCACGGTGCCGGCCTTCTCGCGGACGATGTCCTCGCGGTCCTGCACCTTCAGCAGCGGGTTGTTGCCGACGGCGGTGCGCAGCCGGTCCTCGGTGTTCGCGGAGACGGTGCCGGTGCGGACGAGGACGCGCTGGACGGAGTCGGGCAGGTAGCTGCTCCTCGCCACTTCGGTCCGGGCGCCGAGTGCCGCGTCGGCGATGGGGTTGTCCTTGTAGACGGCCGCGACGGTGTACTTCCTGAGCTCCTGGCTCCGGCCCATGCGGGCGTCGATCTCGCCGCCCGCGCGGACGCCGAGGTGCTGGGCGGTGGTGCTGGAGAGGGCGACCCGGCCCGGCCGGAGGTCCGCGAGGGAGCCGCTGGTGAGGTCGAGCTTCATCACGTCCTTCACGGTGGCGGGGTCGACGCCGGAGATGCCCTGGGCCATGCCGCCGAGGACCGCGGTGGAGTCGGTGACGGCGGTCGCGGTCCGTACCCCGGAGGTGTCGGCCACCCGCTTCACGGCGGCCGGGTCGATGCCGTCCAGGTTGCCGCGGGTGCTGATCACGTAGTCGGCGCCGAGGCCGGAGGCGGCCTGGTGGTCGAGGGCCTGTGAGGTGGAGTGGCCCAGGACCGCGAGCCCGGCGACCATGGCCGTGCTGATGATCAAGGCGGAGGCGGTGGCGGCGGTGCGCCGCGGGTCGCGCAGCGCGTTCTCCCGGGCGAGGTGGCCGACGACCCCGAAGCGGCGGGTCAGGAGTCCGGTCAGCCGGATCACGGGGGCGGCGAGCAGCGGGGCGAGCACGATCAGGGCGACGACGAGGAGGGCGCAGCCGAGCATCGCGTTCTGCACGTTCTCCTCGGAGGCGCTCTCGGCCCCGGTGAGGGAGATCAGCCAGCCGGCGCCGAGGACGAGGAGGACGAGGCCCGCCACGGCGCGGACGCGGGACCGCGTGGTGGTGGGCGGCTGCCCGGCCGAGCGCATCGCCTCGACGGGCGCGACCTTCGCGGCCTTGCGGGAGGGCAGCCACGCGGCGAGCACGGTGACGCCCACGCCCACGCCGAGCGCCGCCAGCACGGAGCGCGAGCCGATCACCAGGGGGCCGCTGGGCAGCGGGTCCGCGCTGGTGCCCAGGAGGTCGGGCAGTACGGAGGCGACGCCCAGGCCGAGGACGAAACCGGCCGCCGAGGCGACGAGGCCGACCAGGAGGGCTTCCCAGAGGACGGAGCGCACGACCTGGCGGCGCGTGGCGCCGATCGCGCGCAGCAGCGCGATCTCACGGGTGCGCTGGGTGACGAGCATGGTGAAGGTGTTGACGATGAGGAACGAGCCGATGAACAGCGAGACCCCTGCGAAGATCATCGGGATCTTCTTGTAGCCCTGGGTCCGCATGTCGATGCTGGTGGCCTGCTGCGCGGCCCGGGCGCTGCCGGTGGTGGCCTCGGCCCGGTCGGCCGGGAGCACGTCGGAGACCCGCTTGGCGAGCTCGGCCTGGTGGGTGCCCGGCGTCGCGGACAGGTCGATCCCGGTGTAGTGGCCCGGGGTCGCGAACAGCTTCTGGGCGGTCGCCTTGTCGAAGAGGGTGAGGGTGCCGCCGGCGGTCACCCGGGGGTCCTTGGTGGTGACGATGCCGACGAGCCGCTTGGTCATCACCGGGCCGTCGGTGGCCAGTGTGACCGTGTCACCGACGCGGAAGTGGCCCGCGGCGGCGGTGCCGCTGTCCACGGCCAGTTCACCGCTGTTCGTGGGGGCGTGGCCCTTGACCAGGGGATAGCGGCTGTCCTTGCCGTCCGCGCCGGGTACGTAGGCGTCGGCCGGGTGCGCCCATGCCTTGTCGGCCCGCAGCGGGCTGCCGTCCGCGGCGTTCAGGGTGGCCACGCCGTCGGCCGTCGGCCGCACGGAAGCGACGCCCGGTACGCCGGCCAGCTTCCGCGCGAGCGCGTCGTCGAGCACGTCCGCGCGCTCGGTCACGGCGGTCCCCAGCGGGGGCGCCTTCGGGCTCACGGTGACCGCGATGCCCGCGAAGTTCTGCGACGCGGCGGCACGGCGGGCCGCCGCGGAGGAGTCCGCGAAGACGAGGGTGCCGCAGACGAACGCGACGCCCAGGCAGACCGCGAGGACGGTCATGACCAGACGGGCCTTGTGCGCCAGGACGTTGCGCAGGGCTGTTCTCAGCATGGGGAGCTTTCGGGAACGTAGGGGGGAAGGGCGTGCGTGCGGTGCGGGAGCGGGTCAGCTGGTGCGGGAGAGGGTGTCGAGGGCCTTCATCCGGTCCAGGACCCGGTCCGGGGCGGGGTGTGTCATCTCGTCGACCAGACGGCCGTCGGAGAGGAAGACCACGCGGTCGGCGTAGCCGGCGGCGACGGGGTCGTGGGTGACCATGACCACGGTCTGGCCCAGTTCGCGCACCGACTCGCGCAGGAAGCCGAGGACTTCGGCCCCGGCGCGGGAGTCGAGGTTGCCGGTGGGCTCGTCGCCGAAGATGATCGCGGGGCGGGAGACCAGGGCGCGGGCCACGGCGACGCGCTGCTGCTGTCCGCCGGAGAGCTGCGCGGGCCGGTGGCCGAGGCGCTGGGAGAGGCCGACCATGGCCACCACGCGGTCCAGCCACTGCCGGTCGGGGCGGCGTCCGGCGATGGCGAGCGGCAGCGTGATGTTCTCCAGCGCGGTCAGCGTCGGCAGCAGGTTGAACGCCTGGAAGATGAAGCCGATCCGGTCCCGGCGCAGCTCGGTGAGCTGCCGGTCGTTCAGGGTACCGAGTTCGGTGGTGCCGATGCGCACGGAGCCGGAGCTCGGGGTGTCGAGCCCGGCGGCGCAGTGCATCAAGGTGGACTTGCCGCAGCCGGAGGGTCCCATGATCGCGGTGAACTCGCCCTCCCGGAAGGCGATGCTGACCCGGTCCAGGGCGGTGACGCGCGTGTCACCGCTGCCGTAGACCTTCGACAGGTCGACGGCCGCGGCCGCGACTCCGGACGTCGGGTCCGGCGCGTACGGGGCAAGGGGATCGGCGATCACAAGGACTCCTCTTCGGAATGCGCGAAGGTGCACTCCGAAGGGTGTCCGGGGAACGTATCGGGGCCTGGGCGGCCGTGTATCGGTGACCGCTCCGCTGCGTATCGGTTGTGCGGGGGCCGGTTCGCAGCGGTTGTGCGGGGGCCGGGTGTCGCCGCTCCGCAGCAGTTCTGCGGGAGGGGCGGGCGCCGGGCGGTCAGGCCGGGAGGCGCAGGGTGGCGACGGCGCCGCCGTCCGGGGCGTTGTCCAGGCGCAGCTCGGCGCCGAGGAGCCGGGCCTGGCCCAGGGCGATGGTCAGGCCCAGGCCGTGGCCCGTGCCGCGTTCCGCCGCGCCGGTGTGGAAGCGGCGCGGGCCGTCGCGCAGCAGGTCGGCGGGAAAGCCGGAGCCGTGGTCGCGTACGGAGACCGTACGGCCCTCGACCGCCACCCGTACCGGGGTGGCGCCGTGCCGGTGGGCGTTGACGACGAGGTTGCTGACGATCCGCTCCAGGCGGCGCGGGTCGGTCTCCACGGTCGTGGCCTCGTCCGCGACGGTGACCTCGGCGTCGTGGCCGGTGCGCGCCACGGCCTCCAAGACGACGGCGCCGAGCGGGACATGGGCGCGCACCGGCTGTTCGGCGCCCGCGTCCAGCCGGGAGATCTCCAACAGGTCCTCGACCAGGCCGCGCAGGTCGCGCACCCGGGCCCGGAGCAGGTCCTCCGTCTCACCGGCGGGCAGCAGGTCGGCGGCGGCCAGCAGACCGCCGACGGGGGTGCGCAGTTCGTGGGCCACGTCCGCGGTGAACTGGCGCTCGGTGCGCAGCCGCCGGCCGAGGCTGTCGGCCATGGCGTCGACGGTGGCGGCGATGTCGGCCACCTCGTCGTCGCCCTTGGTGGGCCCGGTGCGGGCGTCCAGGTCACCGGCGGAGATCCGGCCCGCGGTCTCGGATACCCGCCGCAGCCTGCGGGCGAGCAGCCCGGCGCCGTACGCCGCGAGCGGCACGGCCGCCGCGACCGCGATCAGCGAGGCGACCGCCATGGTCACGTCGAGCTGGCGCAGCGTATGGAATTCGGTGCTCATATTGATCTCGACGGCGAGGACCGGGCTGCCCGGGCCGCCGGTCCGCTGGGCGGCCCAGTAGCTCGGCCCCGCGTTGGCGTCGGCGTCGACGTGCCCGTCGTAGGCCGTGTGCCGGTCGCCGTCGGACGGGTGGCGCAGTCTGGCGGGCAGGCCGGCCGGGTCGAGCTCGGCGCCGTCCGTCAGCGTCCCGGTGCGCCGGTAGACGTCCATGGCCGCGTACACGCTGTTGAAGGCCCGTGCTTCGGCGCGTTCGCGGATGTCGCGCGCGGTCCACAGGTGCACCAGCACTCCCACCGCGACCGCCACCAGGCACGCGGTGGCCGCGGCCAGCGCGGCGATCTTCCAGCGCAGGGACGCGCGGGCCGGCCGCAGCCGGGGGAACCGAGAGGAGGCGCGCACCGGGCTCAGCGCCTGAACTTGTAGCCGAAGCCGCGGACCGTCTCGATCCGGTCCCGGCCCAGCTTCCTGCGCAGCCGCTGCACACACAGGTCGACGACCCGGCTGTCGCCGTCCCAGCCGTACTCCCAGACGTTGCGCAGCAGGGTGTGGCGCTCCAGCACGACGCCCGGGTGGGCGGCGAACTCCAGGAGCAGCTTCAGCTCGGTCGGGGTCAGCGCCACCGGGCTGCCGGAGACGAAGACCTCCATCCCGGCGGTGTCGATGGTGAGGTCGCCGAAGGTCAGCGTCTCCCCCGCGGAGGGCACCGGTTCCTCCCCCGCGGCGTGCCCGGTGCCCGGGGCGGCGGCGTACGTCGCCCGCCGGAGCAGTGAGCGGATGCGTGCCACGAGGACGTAGGTGTCCACGGGCTTGACCACGTAGTCGTCGGCTCCGGCCTCCAGGCCCGCGACGACGTCGAGCCCGTCGCCGCGGGCGGACATCATCAGCACGGGCACCAGGCTGGTCTCCCGGACCCTGCGGCACAGGCCGATGCCGTCCAGTCCGGGCAGCATCACGTCCAGGATCAGCAGGTCGAAGTCCTCGTCCCGGAAGAGTTCGAGCCCCGTGAGGCCGTCGGCCGCGGCCCTCATCTCGTAGCCGTAGCGCTCCAGGGCGACGGTGAAGGACCGGCGCATCAGGTCGTCGTCCTCCACCAGCAGCACGCGAACGGGGCGCGGGGAGGCCGGAGCCGGGGCGGGCGAGGACACGGCGGATCGCTCCTGTTTCGGACGGTCGGGGGGACTGCGGTCCCGGTCGCACGCACATCCGGCGACCTGAGGGGAACGATACGGGGGGCCACGCGCGCCGGCTCCCCGTGCGCCCTTCGCCGTGGGGCGTCGCACCGATCCGATGGGCAACGAAGCGCTTCCTGATACGTGCCCGATACAAAACCCGACGGCCTGGCCTGTCGGCCCAGGCGCACAGCGGTGCTCCGGGAGCATCACTCAAGCGTGGGCACGGCCCCGCTCCACCCGGCGGTCGGCCCCACCGTGCGCCCGGCCGGCCTGCCGGCCGTGGTCCGCGGGCTCACGGGCGGCGGGCTGGCCGTCGTGGTGACCTGGCTGGTCCACCGGGCCGAGGACGTCTTCGCCCGGCTGCCGTTCCGCCGGCAGCGCGCGGGCGTCGGGGTCCGGCCCGGGCCGCGCCGCGGGGCCCGGAGGCGCGGCCCGGAGGCGCGGCCCGGAGGCGCGGCCCGGAGGAACCGCTCAGAGGAAACGCTCGGGGAATCGCCGGATGATGCCGTCGGACAGCATGTCGGCCATGCCGAGGATCTGCCGGTGCACCTCGTCGAAGTCGGCGATGTCCTGGGCGTAGTGGCCCCGGAGGCGGTCGGTCGCCTCCTGGAGCGTCAGGTCGAGGTGGTTCTTCATCATGGCGCGCAGGCCGGCGCCGGGCCAGGGGCCGGGGTTGAGGGCGTGCAGGAAGTCGGCGATCCGATCGGCGTTGGCGTACCACGTCTTCTCCGCCGCCGTGAGCTTGGCGGTGTCACCGGCCTTCGCCGCGGCCAGGATGTCGACCGCGGTGAGGATGTGCGTACGCAGCAGGGCGGTGAGGTCGTTGCCGGCCTTGGTCCCGAAGAAGGGCTTGAACGCGTCGCCCAGATCCGTCTGGTTGCGCAGCAGGCGTTGCTCGGTGGGCTGGAGGTCGGGCAGGTTCCCGGCGAAGCTGACGATCGCGAGCCGGGTGTAGGTGATGTGGTCCTCCCACAGTGCGCGCATCTGGTCGTGGAGCCGTTGCGCGCGGGCCGGCTGCGGGAGCCCGCGGGCCTGGGCGGGGACGCTCTGCCGCACGCCTCCCCCGAGGGCCGTCAACGACAGCGCCAGAGCTGTCACGACCGTGCCGCGCCCCAGCGCCCCCGGGCGGAACGGTCTCGGCGGGCGGCGCGGTGGACGAAGACCGGACATGCGCAAACCTCCCCAGTATGGCAACAAACGGTGGGAGCATGGCATAGCGCCCTATTCGCCAACAGAGCCGCGGGCACGAATTACCCCGGACAGCCCAACGCGGGTCCCCGGGGCGGGGAATCGCGGCAGGCGGAGCGCACACGGTCGCGGCCTGCGGCCTCCGGCGGGGCCGCTTCCGCGTGGCCTTCGATGCCCCGAGTCGAGAGCCGGGCGGGAATGTGCGCGGTTACCGCCCTGCCGAAGTGGCAGGAGAACGCCGGGGGCCCGCCGGGCGCACCGCCCGGCGGGCCCTCTTCTCCCCCGGTCACCTGTGCGCGAGCACCTGCTCCGCGTACGCGGTGGCCGCCGGGTCCATGCGCAGCACCAGGTGGCTGGTGGCGGAGTTGACGTCCCGCCAGGCGCGTTCGAACGGGCCGCCGGCGGTCTGGCCGGAGGTGCCGGTCGCGCGGAAGACGCGGTTGACGGCCGCGAGCAGCAGCTCCGAGGCGAGCGCGCAGTCCCGGGCGCCGCGCGCGGTCAGCAATCCGGTGGCCGCGCCCTCGTCCGCGGTGACGGCGACCCGGTGCACCAGGAGCTCGGCGGCGTCCAGTTCGCCCGACGTGCGGGCCAGTACATCCCGGAAGCCCGCGTCACGCGCGGCGTTCAGGACGTCGCCCCCGCCGGCCGCCTTGGTGGCCCCCCAGTCGGTCCACTCGGTCAGCATGCCGCGCGCCGCCCCCAGCACGGGGGCCACGAAGGACAGCCCGTTGACCGCTTTGAGCGGCACCCGGTGGCAGGGGGCCGGGGACATCGAGCCGGTGCCGTCCATCGCGCGGTCGCGGGCGAACGACATGCGGGCGGGCACGAACACCTCTTCCAGTACCAGGGTGTTGCTGCCCGTGCCGCGCATCCCGACGGAGAACCAGGTGTCCAGCACGGTGCAGGCGGAGCGCGGTACGGCGAAGTAGCGTGCGTGCGGCGCGGCGCCGTCGCCCGACTGCGTGGTCGCGCAGACCAGCGCCCACTGGGCGAAGTCGACGGCGCTGATGAACGACCACTTCCCGGACAGCCGCCAGCCGCCGGGCACCGGTTCGGCCCTGCCGACCGGCATGAGCGCGCCCACCAGCAGGGCGTCCGGCCCGTCCGCCCACACCTCCCGCTGGCCGTCCTCGGGCAGATGGGCCGCCATCCGGGAGACGAACGCGCTGAGCGAGGCCACCCAGGCGGCGGCCGCGCACCCGGCGCCGGTGGTGGTGACCGCGTCGACGAGGCCGGCGAAGGTGCCGGCATCGCCGCCCCAGCGGGCCGGGACGAAGTGCCGGGCGAAGCCGGCGTCCACGACGGCGTGGACGACGTCGGGGTGGGGCCGGCGGTCCTGGTCCATGGCCTGGGCGTGCTCCGCGGCGATCCGGGCGACGTCCACCGCCCGCTCCGCCAGCCCGCCGGGACCGCCGCGGACTTGACCGCCCTCCCGTTCGACCGCTCCGGTACTCGTCATCGCTGTGCCTCCTTGCCTTCCGTGAGGGCGTCGACGGCGGCGAGCGCGAGGGCGCCGAGCAGGCTGAGGTTCTTGAAGAACTCGTGCCGCTGGGCGTGCCGGCGAGCCGGGTCCTGCTGCCGCCAGAAGTCGTGCACGGTCATGGTCGTGGGGATCAGGCACACGGCCAGCAGGCCGCCGCTGAGCGGGGGCCGGTACCCGGCCCCGAGCGCCACCCCGCCCAGGACCATCCCGGCCGCCGCGCAGCGGGTCGCGGCCCTGGGCAGCGGGACCCCGTGGCGCTCGGCCAGCGCGGGCAACGGGCCGGGGTCGCGCAGCACGCCGTAGCCGCCGGTGACGAAACTGGCGGCCAGCAACGGCCGGGCCAGGCCGCGTACGGTCTTCTCCGCCGTCCTCATGTTGTCCCTTTCTCCGTGGTGACGTTCTCCGTGGTGACGGTGATCCGGCGGACGGTCAGGCGTACTCCCTGACCCCACAGCCGGTGCGGTGCGGGGTGACCGTGGGGCAGCCCCCGGCCGTCCGGTCCTCTTGCGTCGAGCAGGGTGAACAAGCCGATCCCGCAGGCGAGTTGCCGAGGAGTCACCCGCTCGGCCGGGCCGCCGTGGTCGATCACCAGGTGCTCGCGGAGCGGAGTGCCCAGGTCGCCGACGGAGAGCACCTCCCGGCCGTCCACCCGCCAGCGGACCGTGCCCCGGGACCGGTCGAGGCCGATCTCCAGAAGGTGGGTGAGGCCGGGGGCCCGGTCGGCTACCGGCACCAGGCAGGTGAAGGCGCCGCACCGCGCGCCGGGCGGCCGCATCCGCTCGTACACGGCGTGGATCCGCCGGTTGGAGACGAAGAAGTCGAAGACCAGACCGGTTTCCCGGTCGATGGCCAGCAGCGCCCCGGCCCCGAGCCTGGGGTCGCCCTCGGGGTCGGTCACCGCGTCGCCGAAGGGGTGGCGGCCGGCGTTGAAGACGCGCGCCGCCAGCTCACCCCGGAGGGTCAGTTCACCGGTGGCGGGCGCGTCGTAGCCGGGCAGGCCGGAGGAGGCCGTGTGCGCGGTCAGGGCGCACCACTTGAGGTGGTCGTCGCCACCGGGCCGGAAGGCCGGGGTCCCGGTCTCCGGGTCCGTGGCCGCCGGCTCGACGACCAGCCCCGCCGGGGTGGCGCGCGCGGTCGCGTCGCCGTGGGGCGGGGGGCCGGCGGTCCTGATCTGCCAGTCGGCTCGTGGTCCGGCGGCGTGGAAGCCGGCCGCGCCGTGCCAGTCGAACAGCGTGACCCGTGTCATCTGATGCATCGTCATGGCACTTGCTCAGCCCCTCACTCGTGCCGGGTGTCGCGTCCGGAGGCTCGTGGCCGGGGCTCGAAGTCCGCTCGACCGACGGTGGACGGGCGGCTCGACCCCCTCTCCACCCGGATTCCAGTGGGCCCTCTGACCGTGGGCGGCCGGAACGAGCGATGAGGAGGAACGCGATGGCAGTCGGCGGAAACGGTGCGGAACGCTGGGTCCTGGTGCTGGGAGCGACGGGCCGGCAGGGCGGTACGGTCGCCCGCCACCTGCTCGAACGAGGCTGGGCGGTCCATGCGTTCGTACGCGATCCGGGCAAGGCCGGCGCTCAGGAGCTGGCCTCGCGGGGGGCGGTGCTCGTCCAGGGCTCGCTCGACGACCCGGCTTCCGTGCGCAAGGCCATGACGGGTGCGTACGGCGTCTTCAGCGTCTTCACGCCCACCCACGGCAACGGGCTGGACGGCGAGGAGCGGCACGCGGCCCTGGTCGCCGAGGCCGCCCGGGAGGCCGGGGTGGCCCACCTGGTGCACAGCTCGGTCGGCGGCGTGGAGAACCCCGGCGGCGTGGGGTGGCGGGAGACCAAGCTCGAGGTCGAGCGGACCGTGCGGTCGGCGGGGCTGCCGACGACGTTCCTGCGCGCCGTCTACTACATGGAGAACTTCCTGGACCTGCCGCCGGTCCTGGACGCCGAGGGCACTCTGGTGCTCAGCCGCGGCCTGCTGCCCACCACCACGCTGCAGATCATCGCCTCCCGGGACATCGGCTGGTTCGCCGCCGACGCCTTCGACGACCCGGACCGCTTCATCGGAGCGGAACTGGAGATCGCCGGGGACGAGTTGACGGGGCCGCAGATCGCGGAGGCGATGGGCCGGCACGCCGGTCGCGCGGCGCGCTTCGTCCCGGTGCCCATCGAGGAGATCGCCCGGCAGAACGAATGGATGGCCAAGACGTTCGTATGGTTCAACGAGGTCGGCTACAAGGCGGACATCCCCGCGCTGCGCTCCGCCCATCCGGGTCTGCTGACCTTCGACGCGTTCCTGCGCCAGTCCGGATGGACACCCCAGGAACCGCGGTGACCCCCGCGGAGGCACCGCGACGCCTCCCCGCGCTTCCCTCGCTCACCGGGATGCGCTTCCTGGCCGCGGCCGCGGTCTTCTTCTCGCACTCCTTCTACCAATTCGTGCCGGGCAGCTGGGCATCGGACACCGGAGCCGGGTTCTTCTGGAGCAAGGCCGGGTCGGCCGGGGTCTCCTTCTTCTTCGTCCTCAGCGGCTTCGTGCTCACCTGGTCGGCCCGGGCGGACCAGCCCGCCCGGGCGTTCTGGCGCCGACGGGCCTGCAAGATCTACCCCAACCACCTCGTCACGGCGGCGGCCGCGGTGCTCCTGATCATCTGGCACGGCGGCACGGTCTCCACCGGGCAACTGCTGCCGAACCTCGCGCTGCTGCACACCTGGCTGCCCATCGGCTCGGTCCTGAACGGCGTCAACACGGTGAGCTGGTCGCTGTGCTGCGAGGCGTTCTTCTATCTCTCCTTCCCCCTGCTGCTGCGCGCGGTGCGGGCGGTGCCGGAGCGGCGGCTGTGGTGGTGCGCCGGGGTCCTGGTGGCGATGGTGTGGTGCGTGCCCCTGGTGGCCCGGCTGCTGCCGGGCGAACCGGCCCTCTCGCCGCGCATGCCGTACTCCGAGGTCCAGCTGTGGTTCGTGTACTTCTTCCCCGTCACCCGGTGCCTGGAGTTCCTGCTGGGCATGGTGCTGGCCCGGCTCGTCGCCGTCGGCCGCTTCCCCCGGGTGCCGCTGCTGCCGGCCGGGGCGCTCGTGGCCGGGGCGTATGTGGCGGCGCTCTACACACCCGGGCAGTACGGGACGGTCGCGGTGTGCGTGGCACCGCTCGCCCTGCTGATCGCGTCCGGTGCCATGGCCGACGCCGGCGGCCACCCGTCCGCGCTGCGCCGGCCGGTGATGGTGTGGCTGGGCGAGGTGTCGTTCGCCCTCTACATGGTGCATCAGCTCCTGATCGACGAGGTCGCGCGCCGGCTGGGCATCGACGCCGCCCACAGCCTGGACAGCTGGTCGGCCGCGGCGCTCTCCCTCCCGGTGCTCGGCGGCGCGCTGACGCTCGCCTGGCTGCTCTACAGCCGTGTCGAGCGGCCGGTCATGCGCCGGTGGAGCAGCCAACATCCGCCACTCCTCCTGAAAGTGGGTGAATTGTCGTGAACTCCCCCGAGGACAACGGCCCCTCCGCGAACGACCAGCTGTTCCAGCTGGCCTTCAACAGTGCTCCCTGGACACATCAGACCCTCTATGTGGTGGCCCGGCTGGGCCTGACCGATCTGCTGGCCGACGGCCCGCGGGGCAGCGAGGAACTCGCGGCCGCCACCGACAGCCACCCGGGCGCCCTCTACCGCTTCTGCCGCGCGGCGGCGGCGCTGGGGATCTTCCACGAGCACCCCGGACGGGTCTTCTCCCTGGCCCCTCTCGGCGACGCCTTCCGCACCAGCGGCCTGGCCCAGTTCGTCACGCTCAACGGCTCGGAGAACTTCCGCGCCTGGGTGGACGTCCTCTACAGCGTGCGGACCGGGAAGCCCGCGTTCGACCAGATCTTCCACATGGGCGCCTGGGAATTCCTCGACCGCAACGACGAGATGCGCAAGGTGATGCAGACGATGGTCGGCCGGGGCACCGTGCCGCCCGCCATCGACCTCTGCGACTTCTCCCGCGACACCACCCTGGTGGACCTCGGCGGCAGCGTGGGAACACTCGTCGCCCACGTGCTGCGGGCCAACCCCGAGCTGCGGGGCATCCTCCAGGACCTGCCCACCGTGGTGGACGGGGCCCCCGAGATCCTGCACGGCCAGGGCGTGGCCGGCCGGGTGGAGATCGTGGGGCGCAGCTTCTTCGAGGGGGTGGCGCCGGGGGGCAGCACCTATGTGCTCTCGCGGGTGCTGCACGACTGGGACGACGAGCAGGCGCTGCGCATCCTGGGCCGGGTCCGGGAGGCGATGGGCCCGGGCTCCCGGCTCCTCGTCGTCGACCAGGTGATCCCCGCGGGCGACGGCTTCCACCCGGGCAAGTTCTCCGACCTCCAGATGCTGGTCGTGCTCGGCGGCCGGGAACGGACGATCGAGGAGTTCCGCGAGCTGCTGCGGCAGGCCGGGCTGACGATCAGGGCGGTGCGTGGGCCGGAGGCGATGCCCGCCAGCCCCCGCACCGAGGCCCTCATCGAGGCCGTGGCCTGACCGCGGCCCCGGCCCGTCAGGCGGTGGGCGCACCACGGGCGTCCGCCTCGGCGGCCTCCGCCACCTGGGAGGCCGCCGCACGCCGCTCCAGCGCCGTCATCAGCACGGCCGGCAGGATCGCGACCAGGGCGGCGGCCAGCACCCAGACGAACGTGGTGCCGAAGCCGGACGCCTGCTCGCCCGGACGGCCCGCGGCGTCGTCGAGGTGCTGCTGGAGCACCACGACGAACAGCGCGGTGCCTATGGAACCGCCCACCCGCTGGAGCATGTTGAGCTGCGGGGTGGCGTCGCCGACCTGCTCCGGTCGCAGGGCGCGGAAGGCCGCCGTCATGGCGGGCATGCTGGCCAGGCCGATGCCGAACCCCCGGACGACCATGGCCAGGCTCAGCAGCCAGTAGGAGGTGGTGGCTCCGATCAGCACGAACGGCACGGTGGCGGCGACGCAGACGACCCCGCCGATGACGGCGGTGAGCGTGCCGATCTTCTCGAAGAGCCGCGCGGAGAGCCACATCGCGACCGCGGCGCCCAGCCCCTGCGGGGCCAGCAACAGGCCGGTGTGCACGGCGTCCTCGTGCCGGACCACCTGGTAGTACAGCGGCATCAGGACCATGCCGCCGAAGATGGCCGCGCCCATGGCGAAGGTCGCGAAGGAGGACGCGGCGAACATGCGGTTGCCGTAGAGCCGGAGGTCGAGCAGGGGACGCTCGATCCGGACGGACCGCAGCACGAAGACGGCGGTGAGGGCGAGACCGGCGAGGAAGGGCACCACGACCTGGGCGTCGAGCAGATCGCCGCGCTGCCCCGCCTGGGCCAGTCCGTAGGTGATCCCCACGACGCCGGTGGAGACGAGGAAGAGGCCGATCGCGTCCAGCGGGCCCGCTTCCTCCCGGCGGTCGCGCGGGAGGAGACGCAGGGTCAGATAGAGGGCCAGCACGCCGATCGGCACATTGATCCAGAAGATCCACTCCCAGCCGGCGTGGTCGAGCAGCAGCCCGCCGACGGTCGGGCCGAAGACCGGGGTGAGCACCATCGGCACCCCGATCGCGCTCATCACCCGGGCCAGCCCCTGGGGCCCGGCGGCCCGCACGAGGATCGCCTGGCCGACGGGCATCATCAGGCCGCCGCCGATGCCCTGGAGCACCCGGAAGCCGATCAGCTGCTCGGCGGAACCGGCCAGGCCGCACAGCGCGGAGGCGACGGTGAAGACGGCGAGCGCCACGGCGTAGAGCGTGCGGGAGCCCCACCGCCTGGCGGCCCAGGCGGATATCGGGGTCACCGCGGCGAGGGCCAGCAGATAGCTGGTGACGACCCACTGGACCGTGTCCAGCGAGGTGTCGAAGTCGAGGGAGAGGTGGCGCAGAGCCACGTTGACGACGGTCGAGTCGAGGAAGGCGAGGATCGCGCCGAGCAGGACCACGAGCACGGCCTGACGTACTTCGCGAGTGAGCCCGGGCGTACGCGTCTGCTCATCTTGTGCAGCCATGCTCCCATGGTCATCCCATCGACTGACTCTGTCAACCACCCGGATGATTGATTAGAGTGGCCCCATGACGACGAAGAAGGCCGGCATCTCGGCCCCCGCCACAGCCGCCCCCGAGGACGCCTCCGCGGCGCGGTCCCGGCCGCGCCGGGCCCCCCGGGCCGACGAGCGGCAGCGCGACGCCGAGCGGTCGCGCGCCCTGCTGCTCGACGCGGCATTGGAGGAGTTCGCCCGGCATGGCCTGGCAGGCGCCCGGGTGCAGGACATCGCCACCCGCGCGGGTGTCAACAAGCAGCTGATCAGCTACTACTTCGGGGGCAAGGACGGCCTCTACCGCGAGCTGCAGCGCGAATGGGCGGAGCGGGAGGCGCTGTTCACCGAGGAGAACACGCCGCTGGAGGAGGTCGCCGTCCAGTATCTCGAGCGCGGCCTGGCCGACCCCCGGCCGGCCAGACTGGCCATCTGGCGCGGGCTCGCGGGCGACGACCAGCACACGCCGGAGGAGGCGTCGGCGATCGACACCGACCTGGACCGGCTGCGGCGGGCCGGGGAGCGCGGCGAGTTCTCCCCGGACCTGGACACGGGCTTCCTGCGGCTGGCGGTCATGGGCATGGTGATGGCCCCCATCGTGATGCCGCACACCGCGCGGGAGGCGTCCGGGCTCGACCCCCGGTCGCCCGAGTTCCGGGAGCGCTACAGTGAGCAGATCCGGCTGCTGCTGCGGCAGTTGGCTACCACAGACCCCGGGTCAGCTCACGGAACCGGGTGAGCCGGGCGATCTCCGCGTCCGCCCCGCCCGCCCCGCGCCGGTTGGAGAGCGTGAGGTGCGAGGCCCCGGCACGCCGCCAGGTCTCCACCCGCTCCACCCAGGCGTCCTCGGGCAGCATCTGCAGCGGGACGCGCGCCTCGACGCCGAAGTCCCCGGGATCCCGGCCGTGCTTCTCCACGAGCTCCCGCAGCCGCCGGACCACGTCGAGCCCGGCGTCGAGGTTCCGCATCAGCGGGCCGAACATCCGGTAGCCGTCGGCGATCCGGGCCATCCGGTCGAGGACGGCCGGCCGGGGCACCCCGCCGCCCTCGAAGTCACCACCCCCCATCCACACCGGGATCGGCTTCTCCGGGCGGGGGTTGACGGCCGCGTCCTCGATCTCGATCAGCTCACCCCGGTAGGTGAGGAACGGCTCGGTCCACAGCAGCCGCATCACCTCCACCTGCTCCTCGAGCAGGCGGCCGCGGGTCGCCGGGTCGGCGCCCAGGGCGCGGACCTCCTCGCGGTTCCAGCCCACGCTGACGCAGAGCCGCAGCCTCCCGCCGGAGAACAGGTCGATCTCGGCGGCCTGCTTGGCCGCCATGCCCGCCGAGCGCAGCGGCAGCACCACCGACGGTGCGATCTCGACGCGCGAGGTGAGCGCCGCCACGAAGGCGGCGTGGGTGAACGCCTCGTGCCAGGGGTCGCACGGCGGCACGGACGAAGGCCAGTTCGGCGCCCGGGCGGGCAGCACGTGCTCACCGAAGGCGAGGTGCCGATAGCCCAGCTCCTCGAACGCCTGGACATAGTCGTGGAGTTCCTGGCGGGTGCCGAAGTAGGGCAGGTCACCACCGACCCGGAGCGGGCTGGTCACGTCGTCAACCTCCGGTGGGAGCGGGGGAGTTGTCGTATCGCACCGGGCCCACGATGCCACCGGGCAGGGCCGGCCGCCACCGCCTTCCGGGCAACATCGGCGCGCTCCCCGGTTTCCAGGGAGTTTCGAGGCCCCCTCCAGCCGTGCGCACCAGCATCCGCCGCAGCCCGCGCGTACGGCGGGAGAGCGGGAGAAGACGAGAGAAAGGGGAGCCGGGATGAACGGGAGCACCACCGGACGCGACCTGCCCACCGGCGTCAGCCTGACGGCCGTCGGCATCGCCATCGGCCGGGCCATGGAGAGCGACCGCACGGACGGACTGTTCAAGGACCCGTACGCACGGGCCTTCGTGGACGCGGTCGGGGCGAGCGCCGTGGCCGGCATGGGGGCCTTCAGCGGATACGTCGCGATACGCACCCGCTTCTTCGACGACTATCTGCTCCGCGGCGCGGAGCGTGGCCGCCGCCAGGTGGTGCTCCTCGCCGCCGGGCTCGACACCCGCGCGTTCCGGCTGCCCTGGCCGGCCGGGACGCGCCTCTTCGAGCTCGACCTTCCGGCGCTGCTGGCCTTCAAGGAGGAGGTGCTCTCCCGGGAGGGCGCGGTCGCCTCCTGCCGGCGTACGGTGCTCGCGGCCGACCTGCGCGAGGACTGGACGCGGGCACTGCGCGCCGCCGGCTTCGACCCGTCGGCGCCCACCGCGTGGCTGGCCGAGGGGCTGCTGCCCTACCTCTCCACGGCGGACAACGACCTGCTGGCCGAGCGCATCGGACACCTCTCCGCCCCGGGCTCGGAGCTGGCACTGGACCACCTGGATTCGGAGACCAAGCGGGGCAACCTCGCCGCCACCTCCGACACCCTCGACGGGCTGGGGGCCTCCTGGCTGTCCACGCTCGACGACCCGGCCGGATGGCTGACGGGCCACGGCTGGACCGTACGGGACGCCCCGACCCGGGCGGCGCTCCTCGAGCGGTACGGGCGCGGCAGGCCGGCTCCCGTCCCGGACCGGGACCGGCTCAGCGGACTGGCCGCGGCCGTCCGGGAGGGCTGACGTGGAGACGGCCGTCGCGCTGTCGCTGGTCTGCCGGGTCCACACCGAGCCGGACGGTGACGACCACACGATCCCGTACACCCTCCGCTTCACCGCCACCGCGCCCCGCTCGGTGGCGCGGTGCGAGGAGTTCGACATCGTCCTGGCGCCGGATCCGATCACCCTCAACCCCCGGCTCAGCAGCGGCGTCAGCCATATCGCGCTGCGCTTCGCGGCGCCGGCCGGGGCCCGGGTGCTGGAATACGCGCTCACGGGCGGCGACGCGTCCGGCGCGGACGCCCGCCTCGACCCGACGGCCGCGGGTGTGGTCCTGCGCGTGCCCGGACCGTTCGGCCCGGGCGCGCCGTTCACCCTCCCCGCCCTGCGGTGGACGCTGCGGGCCGACGGCAGCGGCGCCGCCGTGCGCACGGGGCTCGCCGGGCCGTCGTTCGACGACCCGGCGTGGAGCTACCGTTGGACCCGGCACTCGGACGGCAGGCGGGGCACGGTCGTGGGCCACCCCGACCGCTCCCCGCTGCTGACGGTCACGCCCGTCGGACCGCGCTCATGACGCCACACCCGCCAGTTCGAGCGCCTCGGCCGCCGCGCGCAGGATCCGGATGCGTCCGTCCGGCGTCGCGGCGGCCGCCGACACCATCACCCCCAGCGTGGTGACGCCCGCCTCGGCGTAGGCGGTCATCCGCTCGGCCAGCCTCGGCACGGGGCCGGCCAGAGCGGTGCGGTCGATGAACTCCTCGGGCAGCGCGGCCGCGGCCCCCTTGGGGTCACCGGCCGCGAGCCGCTCGCGGAGCAGGCCGACGGCCGGCCCGTAGCCGAGCCGCCGCGCCAGTCCGCAGTGCACGTTCCGCTCGGGATCGCCGATCCCCAGCAGATGCACGTACTGACCGCGGAGACTGTCCACCGCGCTGCCCACGTCGTCGGCGACCGCGACCGGCAGGCTCGGCAGGACGTCGTAGCCCGCCATGCCCAGACCGGCCGTCCGCCGCCCCTGACCGATCACGGCGACCGCCCGGGCGACCGCCTCGGGCGGGGTGAACACCCCGATCCAGCCGTCCGCGATCTCACCCGCCAGCCGCAGGGCACGCGGGCCGACGGCCGCCAGATAGACGGGGATCCGCCGGCCGGGCCGCTCCGTGCGCAGGTGCAGCGGCGCGGCCCCGCCGCCCGCGGGGTCCGGCAGCCGGTAGTGCTCGCCGTCGTGGGTCACCGGCCCGCCGGCCAGCGCGCGTCGCACGATGCCGACGTACTCCCGGGTGCGGGCCAGGGGCCGGTCGAACGGCACGCCGTACCACCCCTGCGAGACAGCGGGGTCGGACACCCCGAGGCCCAGCCGGAACCGGCCGCCGCTCAGGGCGTCCAGGGTGGCGGCGGTGAGCGCCGTCGCGCCGGGCGGGCGCGCCGGGATCTGCATGACGCCCGAGGCGAGGCCGATGCGGCGGGTGGCCCCGGCGAGGAGCCCCAGCACACTGACGGCGTCGGACCGGTAGCCTTCCGGCGCCAGCAGCACGTCGTACCCCAACTCCTCCGCCGCGCGAGCGAGTTGTACTGTCCCTTGGTACGGGATGGTGGCACCGAGCCGCATGGCCCCTCCTGCGTCTCCTGCGTCCGGTCGGGTCCGTCAGATCAGGTGGGCGCCGCCGTCGACCAGCAGCACCTGCCCGGTCGTGTACGCGGCGCGGGACAGGGCCAGCACGGCCTCGGCCACGTCCTCGGGCAGGCCGACGCGCCGCAGCGGGGTGCCCTGGCGCACCTTCTCGGCGATCGGCGCGAAGAACTCGTCGTCGCGGGTCCAGGCCGTCTCGATCAGGCCGGGGGCGACGGCGTTGACGCGGACCCGGGGGCCCACCGTGTTGGCCAGCAGGCGGGTCATGTGCTCGATGGCCGCCTTGCTCACCGCGTAGGGGATGGAACTGCCCGCGGGCCGGCTGCCGGCGACGGAGGAGATGTTCACCACCGCCCCGTCCCCCGACCGCGTCAGATGGGACATGGCCGCCACGGTCGTCTGCCAGGTGCCGATCACGTTGAGCCCGAGGATCTCCCGCCACACCTGGGGCGTGGCCGCCTCCAGGTCGGCGTGCGGGATGACGCGGGTGCCGCCCGCGTTGTTCACCAGGAGGTCGAGGCGGCCGTAGTGCCCGACGGCGGAGGACACCAGGCGGCGTGCCTCGTCCTCGTCGGAGACATCGGCCCGGATGTAGACCGCGTCCGGCAGCGAGCTCGCGACCTTCTCGCCGGCCTCGGTGGAACGGGCGGAGTTGACGACGATCCGCATCCCCTCGGCGGCGAGGCGGACCGCGACGGCCCGGCCGATCCCCGAGGAGGAGCCGGTCACCAGGGCGACGCGCGCGGGAGCGGCCATCAGTAGTTCCCCAGTCCACCGCAGACGTTCAGGGCCTGCGCGGTCACCGCCGCGGCGTCGTCCCCGACGAGGTATTCGACCATCGCGGCGACCTCCCGGGGCTCGACATAGCGGCCCAGCGGCACCCTGGTCGTGATGCGGTCGTACGCCTCCCGCTCGCTGACGCCCCAGATGCCGGCGTAGTGCTCCCTGACGCGCCGCGCCATGGGAGTCTCGACGAACCCGGGGCAGACCGCGTTGACGGTGATGCCGGTCCTGGCCAGCTCCAGGCCGAGCGCCTTGGTGAAGCCGACCACGCCGTGCTTGGAGGCGGAGTAGGGCGCGGCGTGCACCACGCCCTGCTTGCCGCCGGTCGAGGCGATGTTGACGATGCGTCCGCGCCCGGCCGCCAGCATGCCGCCGGTGGTGAGCACCTCCCGGGTCATCAGGAAGACGCTGTTCAGGTTGGTGCCGATCACGTCGAACCAGAGCTCGTCGGTGATCTCCGCCGTCGCGCCGCCGCCGCTGCGGCCCGCGTTGTTGACCAGGATGCCGACGGGGCCGAAGCGGTCGACCGCCGTCCGCACGTACTCCTTGACCTGCTCGGGCCGGGAGACGTCGCACACGGCACCGTCGGCCTCACCTCCCGCGTCGCACAACTCGCCTGTCACCTTGTCGAGTTCGCCCTTGTCGCGGGCGCAGATGTGGACGCGGGCGCCCCGCCGGGCCAGCCGGCGGGCGATCTCCTTGCCGATGCCGCTCGTCGCTCCGGTCACCAGGGCCACGGGCTTTTCCGTCTCGCTCATGCGCTGTCGGTCCCGTCTTGTCGTCGGTGGGCTTGTCGTCGGTGGGCTTCTTGCCGGTGGGCTTCTGGTTGTGGACTTCTGGTCGGTGGGCACGGTCCGGACGACGCGAGCGTCGGCAGGCCGCCTAGAGCGCAAGTGGAAGCCGGGTGGAGCCCGGAGGTCCGTTCCTTCGAGGGGGCTTCGAGGCCGCGCCACCAGCCTGGGCGGCGGCCCCGTACGCCACTTTCCGAGGAGCACCGATGAGCGCAACCGCCGTCGACACCGAGGTCCACTCGCGGATCCAGCACTTCTACGCGCATCAGATGCAGGCCCTGGACGCGGGCCGGTTCGAGGAGTACGCGCTGACCTTCACGGAGGACGGCAGCTTCCAGCACTCCCCCGCCGTCGCGCCGGCCCGGGGCCGGGCGGCGATCGTCGCCGAACTGGTCGCGTTCCACGAGCGGTTCGCGGGCGAGCCGGTCCGGCGGCGGCACTGGTTCGACCACATCGCCCTGACCCCCCAGCCGGACGGCAGCATCCACTCCACGGTGTACGCGCTGGTGGTCACCGTCCGGCCGGGGCGGCGGGAGCCGGAGATCGCCCCCAGCTGTGTGGTGCGCGACGTCCTCGAGGTGGACGGGGAGCGCGTGCTCACCCGGTCCCGGACCATCTCCCACGACCACCTCGACTGACGCGCCGGAGCACCGGCCTCAGGCGGGCCGCCCCTGCGCGTACGCCCCCTCCCCGTCGAGCTCGGGAGCGCCCGACAGCACCGCGCAGTGGAGCCGCTGGAGCCGGGCCGAGGGCTCGACGCCCAGCTCGCGGCGGAGGCGCTCGCGCAGCTCCCGGAACTCCTGGAGCGCCCGCCAGGGGCTGCCCGAGCGGCACAGCGCCGTCATCAGCTGGGCGCAGAAGTTCTCGTGCAGCGGATACCGCGCGACCAGGGTGCGCAACTCGCCCAGCAGCACGGCGTGATAGCCCAGCCGCAGGTCGGCCTCGATACGTTCCTCCAGCGCCTGCATGCGGGTCTCCTCCATATAGAGGACCTCGAGACCCAGCACCCGCCCGGCCGGGACGTCGACGAGGGCGGGACCCCGCCACAGGGCGAGGGCACGCGTCAGATGCGCGGAGGCGGCACGGGCGTCCCCGGCCATGAGGGCCCTGTGGCCCGGTGCCGCCCACTGCTGGAACTGGGTCCAGTCGCAGCTTCCCGGCGTGACCGTCATGCGGTACCCGCCGAAGGCCGTCGCGAGGACGTCTTTCGGCGAGCGGTCACCGGCGGCCGACGACTGCCGCAGGGCGGCTCCTATGCGCCGGCGCAGTTGAAGTATGTACGTCTGCAGCGTGGTGGCGGCGCTGCGGGGGATCTCGTCGCCCCACAGCTCTTCCATCAGTGTCGTCACGGGGACGACGCGTCCCGACCACAAGGAGAGCAGGGCGAGAACCTGCCGTGGCTTCCCGGCACTGGGCACAATGGATACCCCGTTCTCGTACATCGCCAGCTCCCCCAGCACTTCGATGTCCATGTACGCCTTCCGATCGGTGGAATCAGGTCCTGGCCCGAGGCTCCCACCACGCACCGGCCGCAGGACAGTGAGACCGTCACCGGGTGGGCGGTGAAAGCACCACGCGCGTGTGAGGAATTCACAATTCCGTGCCGCCGAAATCGTTCCGAGGGGTGGCTCCATCCAACAGCCGCTGGGCTACAGTCGGTTCGCCGCCGGGGTAATAGCCCCCACTACCGGAAAGACCGCTGGAACTTCGCTCGGACGGGCAGGACGCATGGTGGTTATGACCAGGAGTGAGCCGCCGTACTGGTTCGCTACGTGCATCATCCTCTCCGTCATGTCCGCGGTGGCCGCCCTCGGCTTCCTGAACCTCCTGCAATCCCATCCTCCGGCCTCCCATGTGGCGCTGTTCCTCGTGGGCTTCGTCCTGATGCTCTCGCTCCAGGGCGTGCACTGCGCCGACCGGCCCACCCGGGCTCGCGCCGCGCGGTGGGCGGTACTCCTGGCCCAGGCCACGCTCACCTACGGACTGCTGCCCGTCCTGGGCCTCGCCTGGGGCGGGATGCCGGGTTTCCTGGCGGGCTCCATGCTGATCACCCTCGCCCCGCCCTACTCGGTCGCCGTGTTCTGCGGCACGGCCGGCTTCACCGGGGTCTACGCCTGGATGGTCGGCCAGCACCCGCTCGGCATCGGCATCGGGGTGCTCTCCTGCACGGTGAACGGTCTGATGGTGTACGGCATGACCCTGCTGGCCACATGGAGCGTGGAGCTCCGCCGGGCCAGGGACGAGATCGCCCGGCTCGCGGTGCAGGAGGAGCGGCTGCGGGTCGCCCGTGACCTGCACGACCTGCTGGGTTACAGCCTCTCCGCCATCACCCTCAAGGGAGAGCTGACGGACCGTCTGATCCGCGGCGGGGCCGACGAGGAGGCCGCGCGCGCCCGGATCGAGCTGCGGGAGATGGTCGACATCTCACGGCAGGCCCTCGCCGACGTGCGGTGCGTCGCCCACGGCTACCGAAGGCTCTCGCTCACCGCCGAACTCAGCTCCGCCGCCCGGGTGCTGGTGGCGGCCGACATCGCCGTACGGATCGAGGACGCCCGGCCGACCCAGCAGGAGGAGACCGGGACCGTGCTGGCCACCGTGGTCCGGGAAGGGGTGACGAACATCCTGCGGCACAGCGCGGCGCGCGAGTGCCGCATCACGGTCGTGCCGTCGGGAGACAGGCTGGTGCTGACCCTGTGGAACGACGGCGCGCCGGGGGACGCCCGGCGGCGCATGGCCCGCCGCCGGGACGGCGGGCTGTGCAACCTGGCCCGCAGGCTGGAGGAGGCGGGGGGCGTCTTCCGGGCGGGCCCGCACGGCCGGGGCCGGTTCCTCGTCCGCGCGGAGTGCCCGGTGCATCCGGCCCGGGAGCTCAGCGGATCCAGCCCCGCTCCTTCGCGATCCGGACGGCGTCCAGCCGATTCCGTGCAGTGAGCTTGGTGACGGTGGAGGTCAGGTAGTTGCGCACGGTGCCGGTAGACAAGTGCGTGGCGCGCGCGATCTCCTCGGCGGAATTGCCGTCGGCGGCCAGCTGCAGGACATCGGTCTCGCGCGCCGTCAGCGGGCTGCCGCAGGCCGGCGAGGCGAGGGGCCCGTCGTCGTTCTCCCACGCGGCGGGCGGTATCCGGGAGTCGATCACGCGCCTGCCCGACACGACCGCCCTGATGGCGGCGGCGAGTTCCGCGGGCGGCGCGTCCTTCGGCAGGAAGCCCCTGACCTGGGCGTCGAGCGCCTTGCGCACGGTGCCCCGCTCCTCCAGGGCGGTGAGGATGACGACCTTGCACTCGGGCGCCAGCTCGTTCACCCGCCGGGCGGCGTCGAGGCCGTTGGAGCCCGGCAGGTGGATGTCGAGGATCGCGACGTCCGGGCGCAGGGTCAGCACCGCGGGAATGATGCCCCGCCCGTCCGCCACCTCGGCGACCACCTCGAAGTCCGCTTCGAGACGGAGCAGCGCGACCAGCGCCCCCCGGACCATGTGCATGTCTTCGGCCAGCAGGATCCGGATCACCGTTCCCCCGTGATGCTCGCGCCCTTGGACCACTTTCCGCCGAACGCGGCCCACTCGCTGGAAGTTCCAGCCTACGGACCCCTTACCCGAACAATCGTCCCTTTCTCGCCATATTCTTCTGCATGGAGGCACGTTGGCGCCAAGATGCGCTGGGGGTATGCGCCGTTTTCGAGCCGCCCGCGCCCCGGCGGCGCTCAGCAGACGGCCGGTTCCGCCTCCCGGGTCGTCTTCGTCCAGCCCGTGCTTCCCCGGATCATCCGGAAGAGGGCGCGCCACGCGCACAGGAACGACAGGTAGTTCCTGGTACCAGCGGGTGCGCTGCCGGATCAGCCGCCGCGAGTCGCTCACGCCCTGCTGGTCGACGGAGGCATGGGCGGTGGTGCGCAGCCGCCAGCCGCCGACGGCCAGGCTGATGGCCAGGTCCAGGTCCTCGGTGAGCGAGTCCGTCCAGCGCGGACAGCCGGGTGAACTGGCCGTTGCCGCCCAGGCTGACGGTCCTGGTGAGGTCGCGGCCGAACTGGGGGTTGCCGTAGCCGGTGTCGCCCTGGACCTGTAACGCCGCCTTCTGGCGCCGCAGTTCGAGCGTCCGGCGCCCATGGCCAGGGCCAGATAGCCGACCGACATGCCGATGACGGTGTAGCCGACGGCGCGTCGACCGGCGCCCAGGCCAAGTCGAGCCCGGGTGAACAGTGTTGAGGCAGCGGAACAGCGAGCCCCGGCTCCAGAAATCTCTCGGCGATACGACGCGGATCGCTGCGACCGGGGTGCCGACGGGGCCTGGGGAGCTCGCGCCCCGGGCCGTCCAGGAGCGTACGCATCATCGTCACCCCCCGACTGCCCATCGGCCAGGGCGTGATGCATCCGCAACATCAACCCGTACCACCCCCCACCGGACGCGGCATCAACCGCAGCTCCCACAACGGCCGTTCCGGTGACAGCGGACGCACCAGATGGGCAGACGCCCACGATTCGATCGCGCACTCGGCCGGATCCTGGACGACATGCCGCTCGACCGCGAAACCGGATTCGTCTGCCAAACGAGAGGCGAGGGAAGCGGCTCATCGACCTGATACTGCCTGCGCGGCGGGGTGACGAAACGCGGTGACCACGGGCGCCCGGCAGGGCGGCGCACGCGGGATGCGATGCGCGCGCCGTCTCCGCCGGGTCGCTGCCCGGCCCGCGAGGTGCCGCGCGCCGGCCGGGCAGCGCGAAGGGTCACACCGTTGTGGCGAGTGCCCGGGCGGGCCGCGTCTGCTCGTAGGCGTGGCCGACCCGCAGGAGCGTGGGCTCACCGAGGGGCCGGCCGAGCAGCTGCATGCCGAGGGGCATGCCCGCCGCGTCGTGGCCGGCCGGAACGGTCAGGGCGGGCACACCGGTGATGTTGGCGGGGGCACAAAGGCGCACATAGGCGTCGGAGACGCTCTCGGCCGTGCCGTCGGGCCAGGTGACCGTGTCCTCGTCGGCGCCGACCGCGGGCATCGGGACGCTCGGGGCGGCGATCACGTCGACCTCCTCCAGCATCCGCGCCCACTCGGCGCGCATGAGGGTGCGGGAGCGCTGAGCGCGTACGTAGTCACGGGCGCTCATCAACTCGCTCGCCTCCAGGAGGATGCGGACGTCCTCCTGGTACAGCTCGGGGACCGTGCGCAGGCTGTCCTCGTGGTAGGCACCGGCCTCCGGCACCATCAGGCCCCACTGGGTGGCCTGGATGTAGCGGGTCATCGGGATGTCGACCTCGACGAGCCGGGCGCCCAGGGCCTCCAGCTGCCCGATGGCCTGCCGGACGGCGGTCTCCACCTCCGGGTGGACGTGGTCGAAGTAATAGGTGCGCGGCACCCCGACACGCAGCCCCGTCAGGTCCGTGCCGGCACCGGGCCGGTAGTCCGTGACGGGCACGGACAGCGAGGCGGGGTCGCGCGGGTCGTGTCCGGCCAGCGCGGACAGGACCAGGGCCGCGTCCTCGACGGTGCGGGTGACCGGGCCGACGTGGTCCAGCGACCAGGACAGGGAGGTGACGCCGTGACGGGGGACCAGGCCGTAGGTCGGCTTGAGGCCGACGACCCCGTTGAGCGCGGCGGGCACCCGGATCGACCCGCCGGTGTCGGTGCCCAGGGCGAAGGTCGCGGTGCCCGAAGCGACGGCGACCGCGGAGCCGCCGCTGGAGCCGCCGGCGACCCGGCCGGGGTCCCAGGCGTTACGGGTCTGCGGGGTGGTCAGGCCGAACGCGAATTCGTGGGTGTGGGTCTTGCCGAGCAGGATCGCGCCGGCCGCGCTCAGCCGCGCGGCGACCGTACTGTCCGTAGGCGCGCGATGGCCGGCACGCACCCGGGAGCTGGCCGTGGTGGCCATCCCAGCGACATCGATCAGGTCCTTGAGACCCATCGGGATGCCGTGCAGCGGCCCCCGGTAACGACCTTGCGCCGCTTCGCGTTCGGCCTCGACCGCCGCCCGGCGGGCCTGCTCCGCCGCGACAGTGACGTAGGCGCCGAGACGCGGCTCCGCCTTCTCGATGCGCTCGAGGACGGAGTCGACCAGTTCGACGGGGGACAGCCGCCGGGCACGTATCGCGTCCGCGGCGGCGGCGAGGGACAGCTCATACGGCTCCATCGTGCTTCTCCTCTCCGGCGCGGTAGGCGGCGGCGGGCGGGACGTCCGCGAAGTCCAGCTCGCGCAGGACCGCGACGACGCTGTGGATGTGGTTGGCGACCGCGGCGACCGCGGCGTGGCGCTCGGTGGGCAGCACCAGACCGGCGCGGGCGGCCCAGCGGGCGGCCTCCGGCGGTGTGAGTTCGACGGCGGACATGGGGGTTCTCGCTCTCGGTGGAGGGTGGAGGGTGGAGCAGCGTCGTGACCGACGCCCTGAAGGCCAAGGATTCGCTTGAGGCGGTCGCGGACGCCGCCGTAGCCCGGCGGCCCGTGCGGGAGCGGCCGAGCGGGACCGGCCACTCGGGGACCGGCCGCGTGGTCAGGCCGCGATGGCCGGGATCTCGGTGCCGCGCTCGGCCAGCAGCCGGTAACGGCCGTTCTCCCGGCGGACGGTGCCGGCCGTGGGCCGCGGGAAGTGGGTGCCCAGGAGCAGCGCGTCGGTGTCCGCCAGGGCGTCGAGCAGCCGGGCGCGGGTGCGGATCGCCTGGGCGGGGTCGATGTCGACGCAGCTGTGCACATGGGGGTGGGACAGCTGCACGGGGTGGTGGATGCTGTCGCCGGTGATCAGCGCCTGGCGGTCACTGCCGCGCAGTTCCACGGCGATCTGCCCCGGGGTGTGGCCCGGGGCAGGCACCAGGAAGACGCCCGGCGCCACCTCGTGCCCCTGCTCGGGCACGTCCACGAGGTCGTACTGTCCGGCGGCGCGGACGGGGGTGACGGAGTCGCGGAACATCTGGGCGCGGGCCTCGTCCAGATCGGTGGCGGCCCAGTGCTCCCATTCGGTGCGGCTGGTGACGTAGCGGGCGCCCGGGAAGGTGGGAACCCAGTCCTCACCGGCGAGGCGGGTGTTCCAGCCGACGTGGTCGGTGTGCAGGTGCGTGGTGATGACCAGATCCACGGACTCGGGCGCGAAGCCGGCCGCTGCCAGGCGCTGCGGGAAGTCGGTGTCGAGACCGTCCCAGGCCGGGTTGGCCCGGGTCTTGCCGTTGCCGATGCCGGTGTCCACGAGGATCCGCAGCCCGCCCGCCTCCACCGCGAAGCTGTGGCTCGCCAGGCGGGGGACGTCGGTGTCGGCGAAGTCGGGGCGCAGCCACGGTGCCTCGTCCAGCACCTCCTTGGTGGCGTCCGGCAGCAGCCAAGGTCCGGTCTGGCGCGGCAGTTCGATCTCGTCGACACGGCGTACGGCGATGTCGCCGAGGCTCCATCCCGCGGTGGTGGAGGAAGTGGCCTGCGGGGGCGCGGGGTTCATCGGTGGGTCCTTTCGAATGCGGCGGTGCGGGGCGGGAGAGCAGGATCGGTCAGCCGGTGCCCGGCTGCCGCACGGCGCGGGCGAGGCCGGTCAGGGTCAGCAGGATGACCGCCACGGCGTAGAGCGAGACGGCGGTCCGCAGGCCGTACAGGTTGGTCAGCAGGCCGGCGAGGACGGCGGGGATGCTCATGGCCAGGTAGCTGATGACGTAGTAGGCGGCGAGTGTGCCGGCGCGTTCACCCGGGGCGGCCGGGGACAGCAGCAGGCGCAGGGCGCCCTGGGTGACGGCGCCGAAGCCGGTGCCCGCCAGGGCGGTGCCGGCGAACAGGGCGGGCAGGCTGTGCAGATGGGGCGCGCTCAGGGTCAGCAGGGCCCCCGGGATCAGGAGCGCGGAGCCGACGGAGCTCGCGGTGCGGGCGGGCAGCGGCCGCGCGGCGTGGACGGCGAGGCCGGCCGCTGCCGTCAGGGTGAAGAAGACCAGGCCGCCGGTGGCGCGGGAGGTGTGCGGGGCGATGAGCCGGGCGAGCGAGGGGCCGAGGGAGGAGTAGAAGCCGCCCAGCGCCCAGGCGGCGACGACGCCGGGGGCGAGAAGCCGCATGGCCGGGAGGGAGGCGGGGGCGACGGCGACGCCGGGACGCAGGGAGCGCCACGCACCGGAGTGGGGGTGCGCGGTCTCGGCGGTGAGCGGCACCGCGGCCGCCTGCGCGGTGAACAGCAGGAGCAGCAGGAGGTAGACGGTGCGGGTGGGGGCGGGGGCGTACTGCGCGAGGGCGGTCGAAGCCAGCACGCCGGCCGCCATGCCGGCCACGGGGGTGATGCCGTTGGCGAGCGCCGCCCGGCCCGGGCGCTCGGGGTCCTCGAAGTCGAGCAGGGCGGCTCCGGCGGCGGCGGTGGCCACGCCGGTGGCCAGGCCCTGCAGGATCCGGGCGGCGATCAGCGCCGTCACGCCCTGGGCGGTGGCGAAGACGGCCATCGCGGCGGCTTCGGCGAGCAGCGCGCCGGTGAGGACCGGGCGCCGGCCCAGGTGGTCCGAGAGCGTGCCCGCGGTCAGCAGTGCCCCGAGCAGGGCGAGCGCGTAGGCGCTGAACACGACGGTGACCGTCATCGCCGAGAAGTGCCATTCGGCCTGGTAGAGGGCGTAGAGCGGGGTCGGCGCACTCGAGGCGGCCAGCAGGGCTACGAGGACGGAGGCGTGGAGGGGGAAGGCGCTGCGGCGGTCCAGCACGGGCGGACGGCGAGAAGGGGACGGCGGGGCCGCGACGCTGAGCATGGAGCACCTCTCACACCTAAAGGCAAACGCTTTGCGTTAGGAAGAGTAAGTCCCCCGGCACGCAAAACGCAAACCTTTAGCTTTTAGGTGTGGGGGGAGCGGAACTCCGGCCGCCGAGCGCCGTCGCCACGAGGTGGTCGGTGTAGGCCGCCGACAGATCCGAGGGGCGGAACAGGATGCGGTACATCAGGGGGGCGACGACGACATCCAGCAGGCTCTCCACATCGGGCACGGCCTCCCCGCGCCCGGCCGCGCGCACGCCGATGGCCTTCAACTGCTCGGCGGCGTAGTCGGAGCAGCGCACCGCGTTGCCCTGCTCGGGGTCGCCCACCAGGGCATCGCGGATGTACGTGCGGCCCGCCGTCGAGGACATCTCCTCCGCGAACTGCGTCGTCCACGCCTCCAGGTCCGCCCGCAGGCTGCCGTGATCGGCCGGCGGGGTGTCGGGGCGCAGCCGCTCGACGGCCACGTCGGACAGCAGTTCCCGCAGGTCCCCCCAGCGCCGGTAGATGGTGGACGGCGTCACTCCGGCGCGGGCGGCGATCAGCGGCACGGTGAGCGCGTCGCGCCCCACCTCCGCCTCCAGATCACGGACGGCCTGGTGCACGGACTGCTGGACGCGGGCGCTGCGCCCGCCGGGGCGTGTGGTCGCTCGGGCACTCATGCCACCCAGCTTAATGCGAAGAAGTTGCGTTCGGGAGGACCGGGCCTTGGGGCGGGCTGTGAACGCACCCCACCTCGTCACTCTCGCCCGCGCCGGAGCCCGCTTCGACGCGGCCATCTCCTCGAACACGGTCATCGCCTCGAACGCGGCACCTCCTGAAGGCCCCGGGCCCGCCGCGTCATGACCGCGGACCTCGCAGGGCCGAGGGTCACGCCCAACGATCTCAGGACGAGGGCCGCCACCCACAGCGATCTCAGGACCGAGGGCCACCCACCCCGATCCGTGGTGGGACCGGCCGCGCGCTGATCCGGCCTGATCCGTGAGAGAGGGCCGCCGAGGGGGCCCGCGGTGGGGCCCGGCGGAGGACCAGCGAGCGGGGCCCGGCGGGTAGGACCCGGCGGAGGATCAGCGAGCGGGGCCCGGCGGATGGGCCCGTCGAGCGGCTTCACCGGCAAAAAGTGCGCAGGGCGGCGAGGCAGTCCGCGGCCCGGCGCCGCGGGTCGGTGTCGGTGCCGGCCCAGGCGATCCGGGCGTCCGGCCGGATCAGGACGGCGGTGACGTCCCGCCAGATCGCGTGCGCCGCACCGGCGTTGACGGTTCCCGCCCGCCGCTCCAGGCCATCCGCGAAGCACGGTGTCCGCGTCCCGCCGAGGTCGAGCAGCAGTGGTCGGCCGTGGTGCATCCACGGGTGGGCGGTGGGTGCGTCGGCCGCGGCCAGGGCGAGGCCGGCCAGCCGGGTGCCGTTCAGCGGGTGCGCGCCGGGAGTCGTGCCGGCGGGGAGCGGGTCGTCGAATCCGGCGATCCGGCGGGCCCAGAGGCGGTTGGTCCGCGGTTCGGCGAGCGCGGCGGACCAGACCTCGCGCAGCGCGATCTGCTCCGGGCTCGCGGCGGCGAACAGGGCGAGCTGCGCCCGGGTGTTGTCGATGACGGCGCGGGCGGCCGGCCGGCGCTCCGTGTCGTAGCTGTCGAGCAGTCCGTCGGGTGCCCGGCCCTCGAGGGTGGCGGCCAGCTTCCAGCCCAGGTTGGTGGCGTCCTGGATACCGAGATTCATGCCCTGCCCGCCGGCCGGGAAGAACATGTGCGCCGCGTCCCCGGCCACCAGCACCCGTCCGGCCCGGTACCGCGCGGCCTGGCGGGTGGCATTGCCGTAGCGCGAGAGCCACCGGGGGTTGCGGATGCCCAGGTCACGCCCCAGCAGCGCGCGGGTCTGCTCGCGCACCTCCTCCAGGGTCAGCGGTTCGCCGGTGCCATGGTGCATGGTGGCCGTGGAGAGGCCCGCCAGCCGGTGGACGCCGTCGCCGATCGGGGCCGCCAGGAACGAACCGGCCGGCCCGGTGGCGGCGAGCGGCGCGGCGGGCGGATCGTCGAGTTCGACGTCGGCGAGCCAGCCGGTCAGGGTGGTGTCCTGCCCGGGGAAGCCGATGCCGGCCGTCTGGCGAACCGCGCTGCGGGTGCCGTCGCAGCCCACCACCCAGCGGGCCCGCACGCTCCGATGGGTGCCTTTGGCCCGGATCACCACCTCGACGGCGTCCGGCCCCTGGGTGAGCGAGACGACCTCCTCCCCGCGCAGCACCCGGGCGCCCACGGCGACCGCGTGCTCCTCCAGGAGGCGTTCGGTGACGGACTGACCGAGCGCCAGCATGAAGGGGTGCACCGCCCCGACGGTGGAGAAGTCCAGCCGGGTGGTCGCCGCGCCGAAGTGGCCGGTCGGCACCGAGGTGCCGCGTTCGATGAACCGCTCCGCGAGGCCGCGGGTGGCGAAGGTGTCCAGCGTGCCGGCCTGCATGCCGACCGCGCGCGACCGTCCGTCCGGTGCCGCCCGGCGTTCCACGACGGCCACCTCCACCCCGTGCAGGCGCAGCTCCGCGGCGAGCCAGAGCCCCACCGGGCCGGCCCCGGCGATGAGCACGTCGAGCACGACGACCACTTCCTCTCATTTCTCGGATGACGCGCCATGACGGCCGCGCGCCGATGCGCTGGGGCAGGGCGGCGGCCTCATGGTGTCGGGTGGGCGATGCGGCTCAGCGGGCGCTGCCGAGGTTCCGGTCGGCGTCGGCGCCTTCGAGCATGAGGGTGGTCTCCTCGATGCGGCGGAAGCGGCCGTCGGGGGCGAACTCGGCGAAGAGGTAGACCTCCATGCGGACGGTGGAGCCGTCGGTCTTGATGACCTCCATCGTGTGGCGGTCGGCGTAGCGGTCGCCGGACGAGAGCTCGTCGTGCACCTCGACCGAGCCACCGGCGACGACCGTGCGCAGGTGGGCGATGTGGGCGAGGAACTCGGTGCGGTTCGCCCAGCTCCCGTCGGTGCGCTGGCGGTAGTCGGGGGCGAAGTGCCGGTCGGCGGCCTCGTCGAGGTCGAGACCCGGGGTGAGGAGCAGGTCGGTGAGGGCGGCGCGGGCGTCGGTGCGGTTCATGGGGATTCCTTCGGTCGGGTGCGGGAGTTGGCCCGCCGGGCATCGGTCGGAGATGCGTGCTTGAGGCACGCTTATGACCGTACAGGAAAAGCGTGCGCCGCGCACGCTAATCTGGAGGGGTGAAGAACTCGACGGGACACGACATCGCCGACGCACTGGGACTGCTCCTCCGGCGGAGCACACGCGCCCGCCTCTACACCCAGCTGACCGAGGGGCTGGGGGAAGCGGTCGACGACCTCACTTACCCGGTCCTCAGCGGCCTGGCCCGGACCGGGGCGTGCAGCGCCGCCGACCTGGGCCGTGAGATCGGCCTGGACCGCACCACCGTGACCCGCAGAGCCGACCGGCTGGAGCAGGCCGGCCTGCTCCAGCGCCAGCCCGACCCGGCCGACGGCCGCGCGACCCTCCTCGCGCTGACCGAGCAGGGTCACAGCATCGTGTCGGCCACCAGGCAGCGACTGGCGGCCGGCATCGAGTCCTCGCTCGCCACCTGGCCACAGGCGGACGCCCAGACCTTCGCGCGCCAGCTGCGCCGCTTCGTCGAAGAGGGCCCGTTCGCCGACGAACACCACTGACCGCCAACGGGCGCACGGGGCCCGCCAGTTCGGCGCGCAAGCTCAGCCTTCACAAGGACTACGGGGGAGCGAGAGGTGCTGTTCGCCAGTCGACAGCACGCGTTCCTGAACCGGCTCACCCCCCCACGGTGGACGGCATCCGGGCCGCCCGGCCCGGTGGTACGGAGGTCCAGGCGGCCCGGTGGGGTTCAGGGAGTCACCGCGTTCCAGCGCTCGGCGGGGATGTCCTCGCACTTGTAGAGGCTGACGGTGCCGTGGTCGGCGTCGGGGGCCAGCAGGCACAGGTGGTTGGCCTCGTTGCGGTAGCGGACGGTGCCGTCCGCGTATGCCTCGGCCAGCCAGCGCTGTCCGGCGCCGGCGACGCCGCGGGGGTCGTCACAGCCCTGGAGCACGGCACCCGTTCGCGTGGTGGCGTGCTCGTCCCGGCTGCCCAGGCACTGGTTGGTGCCGTCGAGGCTCTGGAAGCGGACCAGGTTGTCGTCGCGGCTGATCCGCTGGATGTTCCAGCCGAAGTCCTTGCGCTCGTAGGCCAGCCAGTAGATCCACCACCAGCGGGGCGGGGTGGGCGCCGTGTAGACGAAGGTCCCGGGGACGTTGCCGGCCCGCCGCAGCCTGCCGCCGAGGAACGCGGACTCCAGGCGTACGTTGTCGCCGGTCGTCTGCCAGCTCGCGGGCACGGAGGCCGCGCTGTCCCACCACCGCTGGCCGGGGTTGTCGGTGCACGGCGTGGCGGTCACCGAGGTGTTGCCCGGAGTCAGGCAAAGGCCGGGGAAGGCCACGTTCCGCCAGCGCTGCGGTCCCCCGCCGTCCTCGGTCGGCTTCGGGTCGTCCTCCAGGTGGCTGACCGTCCACTGCGCGCGCGGGTCGTCACACTTGCCCGCCACGATCGGGGAGGCCGCGTCCCGGCGGGCACTGGGCGCGAGGGCGATGCAGTCGCCCGTGTCGATGTTCCGCAGGTAGTGGGTGAGCGCCCCGGTGGTGAACATCTCGAAGGTCTGGCTGCCGTTGTAGCGGGCGTCCCCGACCGCGAAGGAGCGGTCCGGGTTCTCCTGAAGCAGCCGCCCCGTCGGGGTGGCCAGCACGCTGTGGAAGACGTGCGACGCACGCGGCGGCTGGGCCGGCGGCGGGGTGCGGGCGAAGAGCACGGGCACGTGGTCGGATCCCCCGCCGCCCGGGACGGCCGCGGTGAAGCCGCCCGGCAGGCCGTGCGTGACCGCGTAGTCCAGCTCGCTGGGCTCGTCGCCGCCGATGTACGTCGGCCGGCCGGTCCGCAGCAGATTCTCGCCCGCGCGCAGGTGCAGCGACTGGTTGCGGGCCTGACCGTCGGTGCGGTTGAGGATGTTCACGTTGAAGTCGCCGGCCAGCACCCAGTTCCGGCCGCCCTGGCCCGGTGTGGCCATGAAGGTGCGGACCTGGTCGAGCAGTCCGGGCATGCCCGCCCGCCCGGTCACGTCCTCACCGCGGGCATGGGTGTTCCAGTACCAGGTGTTGCCGAACCGCAGACCGAGCAAGGGGCGCGCCCGGTAGCGGTTGTTCGGGGCGTTCGGGTCCGGGTTGTAGAACGTGTTCTCCAGCACGCGGACCTCGTTGGCCGGGGTGTCGGTGACCGTCGCCAGGTTCATCTGGCCGCCGTCCCAGGTGTCCAGGGCCGTGGCGCCGACCCTGCGGGGGTCGGTCTGGAGGTAGTACACATAGCGGTCGCTGCGGTTCGGGCCGGCTTCCGGCCAGGTCACGAACGTGACGGAACTGGGCTGGGGATCGCGGTTCGGCGTGAGCCGGATACCCCGGAAGTTGGTCCGGTGGTCGTCCCTCGGCAAGGGCGGCCCGGCACCCGCCTCCTGCACCATCACCACCTGATTGTTCGCGGCCAGCGGCTGGATCTCCGAGCGCCACCGTAAGCCGTTGTCGGAACCGTGCATGTTGTACGTGGCGAACGGCGAACTCCCGTCACCGTTCACGGCCCGCGCTGTCGTGGCGGTGAGCGTCACGTTCGCGGCCAGTGCCGCCAGCACGGCCGGGACGGCGACCACAGCGGCCGTCCAGCGCCGTCGACGGCCCCGCGTCGCCGGATGAGTGTGTCTCGTCAATGGTCCGTCCTCTCGCGTCGGCCCCGGGCCGAGCGGTCCGGGGGTGGTCGATGTACGCCTTCTCCACGAACCTCCGCTCGGCCCCGTCTTGGCACCGAGCTCGTTTCCCTCCTCACCGGACAGAACCGACTGCCCCCCTGCGTCCGATTCCCCTCAGATGCTCCTCCTGGACCACCTCAACTGACCGCAAACTCACGGCACTTGACTCAAACCGCGCGGCCCCGTCGCCTTGATCCCCAAGGAGGCGACCTCGGCGGCGAGTGATCCGGAGCCGGGCACCGCGTTACGCCCGGGCGTCGCCGGTGGCCGTGCATCGGGTGCCGAACCATGCCCTGATGGCCTCCGCCGTCGTGCGCGCGTGCCGCTCGGTCATGCTCCAGTGGTCGCCGGGGACGTCCACGACGGTGTGCGGCACGGGCCAGGTCGCTCGCCACTCCCCCGCCCGCGCCCCGGACCCGCCGGGGGCGGGCGGCCGCGGTGGCGGTTCGGTGGCGCGGAGCAGCAGGGTGGGGACGTCGGTGGGTTCCGGGTGCCAGCCTCGGGCGATACGGGTGTAGGCGCCGAGGGCGGCCATGGACATGTCGTCCACGGCGGTGTCGAACCGCTCGCCCAACTGCGAGGGGATGCGGGCGGGCAGGGCGAGCAGCCACGGCGCGTTCTCGAGATCCGGGGTGACGTGGTAGGTGTCGATGAGGACGAGGCCGAGCGGTGGTGTGCCGGTCGCCGCGAGCCGTGCGGCCACCGCGTGCGCGGGGCAGCCTCCCATCGAGGAGCCGAGGACGGCGTACGGGCGGTCGCCGAGGTGCTCGCGCACGGTGCCGGCGTGCAGGTCCACGAGGGTCTGCCAGTCGGCGGGGACGGCGTCGCCGTGCCGGACGCCGGGGTGCTGGATCTCGAGGACGTCCCGTTCGCCGTCGAAGGAGGAGGCCAGCGTGGCGTGCCAGGGGCCGCCGAGGGCGGGTGAGAAACCGGGGAAGCACACGAGCGCGGGGCCGGCCGCGCCTTCGGCCAGTTTGAGGGGCGCGAGTTCGTGCCGGGCGCTGTCGGCGTGGCCGAAGGCGGGCAGGGCGAGCGAGGCGGTCACCAGCAGGTGCATGGCCGACACGACGTCGCCGGTCTCGCACACGCGCCGGTAGAGGGAGGCGAGGCCCTGCGGCGGCCGTGCCGTTCCCCGCACGCGGGAGTCCCCTTCGGGCAGGGCTTTGGCCGGCTCCCCGCCGAGATGACCGGTCAGCTCCGCGTCGAGGTGACCCGCCAGCTCCGCGGCGCTGGGCCGGTCGAACACGACGGTGGCGGGCAAGGGCAGGCCCGTGAGCGCGCTGAGCCGGTTGCGCAGCAGTACCCCGGTCAGGGAGTCGAAGCCCAGCTCGGTGAAGGGCCGGTCCGGGGCGACGGCGGACGCGCCGGCGTGGCCGAGTACGGTGGCGACTTCCTCACGCACGAGTGCGAGCAAGGCCGGTGCCCGGTCGGACGCGGGCAGCGCGCCGAGCCGTTCCCGCCATGCTCCGGCCTCGGGCCCGGAGCCGTCACCCGCCCCGGCCGCCGGGCGGGCCGTGCGCACCAGCCCGCGCAGGAGCGCAGGCAGCGGCTGTCCGGCGGTGGCCGCCCGGCGTGAACGGTCCAACAGCAGGGGGGCCAGCACCGGTTCGCCGCTGCCCAGCGCGGCGTCGAACATCGCCAGCCCCTGTGCGGGGGAGACGGTACGCAGCACGCCGTCCAGGGCCCGGCCGGGAGCGGCGGTACGCGCCGCCATTCCCTCCCCGCCCGCCCACGGACCCCAGGCGAGCGAAAGCGCCGGCAGGCCGAGGCCGGCGCGGTACCGTGCGAGCGCGTCCAGGAAAGTGTTCGCCGCCGCGTAGTTGGCTTGGCCCGCGGCGCCCAGCAGCCCGGCCGCCGAGGAGAACAGGACGAAGTGCGAGAGGGGCAGATGTTTCGTCAGCTCGTGCAGATTCCAGGCCGCGTCCGCCTTCGGCCGCAGCACCGCGGCCAGCCGCCCGGGTGTCAGGGCCTCCAGCACGCCGTCGTCCAGGACCCCGGCGGCGTGTACGACAGCGCTCAGCCCGTGTGCGTACGTCCGCACGACGGCGGCCAGCCGGGAGCGGTCGGCGGCATCACACGCGACCACGTCCACGCGGGCGCCGGACTCCCGCAGTTCTGCCCGCAGTTGTCGCGCGGCCGGCGACCGGAGACCATGGCGGCTGACGAGGACGAGGTGGCGGACCTCGTGCCGGCTGACGAGGTGCCGGGCCAGCAGGCTGCCGAGTGCTCCGGTGCCGCCCGTCACCAGGACCGTGCCCTCTGCCGGGAAGCCGCGCCGTGCCGGTTCGGTGGTGGCCAACCGCGGTACGCGCACGGCGCCTTCGGCGAGGGAGAGCTGGGGCTCCCCGGTGGCGACGGCGGCGCGCAGCAGGCGCAGGGAGTCGGGCCGGCCATCGGTGTCCACGAGCGCGAGACGCCCGGGATGTTCCGCCTGCGCGGCACGCACCAGGCCCCACACCGCGGCGGCCGGGAGGTCCGGCGCGGCGGCGGTGGCGCCGCGGGTCACCACGACGAGACGCGATCCCGGCGCGGCCGGGGCGGACAGGCGGGTCTGGAGCACGGCCAGGGCACGGGCGGTCAGGGCATGGGTGTCCGCGACCGGGCCGGCGGCCGAGGAGGGGCCGGACAGGGAGACCACCACCGCCCCAGGTGCGTCCGACGGTGCGGGAAGCACGGAGCGGAGGCCGAGGTCGTCCGGTTCCGCCACGGACAAGAGCGGCCCGTCGCCGCCCGCCGCGACGCCGGCCCAGCGCAGGCCGTACAGACCCCCGGCCGCGCTCTCGGCCATGGCACCGGTGGATTCCGGTACGGGCCGGGTGATCAGCGCGTCCACCCGGGCCACCGGCCTTCCCGTGGGGTCGGCGAGGTCCACGGTGACCGTGTCCGGACCGGTGGTGCGGATGCTTACGCGCAGCGCCGTGGCACCCACGGCGTAGAGGCGCATACCGCGCCAGGCGAAGGGCATCCGGGCGGGACCTGCGGTGGGAGCGGCGAGCAGTGCGGCGTGCGACGCGGCGTCCAGCAGGGCGGGATGGAGGCCGTACCGGCCGGCATCGGCGCTCGTCGCCCCGGGCAGGCGCACCTCGGCGAAGACCTCCTCGTCCGGCCCTCGCCAGACGGCCGTGACGCCGCGGAAGGCAGGGCCGTACGTGTGACCGGCGTCGGCCAGGCGCTCGTAGGCGCCTGTGAGGTCCATGGGCACGGCGCCCGGAGGCGGCCACTTTGAGGCGCCACGGCCGCCCTGTCCGGCGGCCGGGCCGAGCCGCCCGGTCGCGTGACACGTCCAGGCACCCAGCGGGCCCGACTCCCGGGGTCGGGAGTGGACGTCGGCGGTGCGGCGGCCGGAGGCGTCCGGTTCACCGAGAACCACCTGCACCTGGAGCCCGTCACCGGTGCCGGGCACCGGCAGCGGGGTCAGCAGCACGAGGTCCTCGACGACTTCCAGCCCGCACGCCTCGCCCGCGTGGATCACCATCTCGGCGAACGCGGCAGCGGGTACGAGCACTTGCCCGGCGATGACGTGGTCGCGCAGCCACGGCTGGGCCGCGGTGGAGAGGTGGCCGGCGCACAACAGGCGTTCCGTGCCCGGGACGGTGGTCGTCGTCCCGTTCAGCAGAGGATGCCCGTCGCCGGCCGGTGCCGGAGCGGCGGTGTCCTCCAGCCAGTAGCGCTGCCGCTGGAAGGGGTAGGCCGGCAGGTCCGCCCGCCGTGCGCCGCTGCCCGCGTACACCCGGGGCCAGTCCACCGGCAGACCGTGTGTGTGCAGTCGGCCGAGCGCGGCCAGGACCGCCTCCGGCTCCGGCGCGCCGGCCCGCGTGGTGGCCGTGAACACCAGGTCCTCGTGCTCCCCCGCGACGCCGGCCAGGGCAGCCGCCGCGAGCTGCGCGTCCGGGCCCACCTCCACGCAGGCGGTCACCCGCTCGTCGTTCAGAAGGTGTTGCACCGCGTCGCCGAACCGTACGGCTTCGCGGGCGTGGCGCACCCAGTACGCCGCCGAGCGCAGGTCGTCCCCCTCGGCCTGACGCCCTGTCACGGTCGATACCACCGGGATGCGCGGCTTCCCGTAGCTCACGCCCGACGCGATGCGGCCGAACTCGGCGAGCATCGGTTCCATCAGCGGTGAGTGGAAGGCATGCGCGGCCCGCAGCCGCGTGGTGCGGCGTCCGCGCGCGGTGAACCGGGCGGCGACGGTGCGTACGGCTTCCTCTTCCCCGGAGAGGACGACCGACCGGGGACCGTTCACCGCCGCGATCGCCACGAGGTCCGCCCGATCCGCCAGTTCTTCCGCCGCCTCGCCCTCGGTGGCCTCCAGAGCCACCATGGCGCCGGCACCGGGTAGTTGCCGCATCAGCCGGCCACGGGCCGCGACCAGCTCCACCGCTGCCGGCTCCGACAGGACGCCCGCGACGTGGGCGGCTGCCAGCTCGCCGACGGAGTGCCCGGCCACGGCGTCCGGCCGCACCCCCCAGGACTCCAGCAGCCGGAACAGGGCCACTTCATAGGCGAACAGCCCCGCTTGCGCGAAGTCCGTCCTGTCCAGCAGCGCGGCGTCCGCGGTGTGCTCCTCCGCCCACAGCACGGCGCACAGGGGCCGCTCCAGGTCTCCGGTGCCGTCGAACCGCGCGCACAGGGCGTCGAAGGCGGCCGCGAACGGGAGGAACGCGCTGTACAACTCCCGCCCCATGCCGGGTCGT
This sequence comes from Streptomyces sp. NPDC025618, assembly GCF_055558795.1. NCBI lineage: Bacteria > Bacillati > Actinomycetota > Actinomycetes > Kitasatosporales > Streptomycetaceae > Streptomyces > Streptomyces sp. NPDC025618. The sequence goes on from NZ_JBVHLW010000009.1 coordinate 123,186, forward strand.
TGCGCGCCCTGGCCGGAGAACAGCATCGCCTGCCGCCCCGCAGGTGCGCCCGCTTTCACCCCGGAACCGGTCGCCGCCAAGGCGTCGAGCGCACTCAACAGCGCCGCGCGGTCCCCTCCGGTCACAGCCGCCCGGTGTGCGAGTGCCGCCCGGGTCGTCGCCAGGGAGAACGCGACGTCCAGCACGGACAGCCCGGGCCGCTCCCGCATCAGAGCCGCCACCTGCCCGGCCCGCGCGCGCAGGGCCCGCGGATCCGCGCCCGACAGCAGCAGTGGTGGCACCGCCCTCCAGGGCTCGGCAGCCACCTCCGCGAGGGGTTCCTCCGGCGCCTCCTCCAGGATGACGTGGGCGTTGGTCCCGCCGATGCCGAACGCGGACACCCCGGCCCGGCGCGGGCCGCCGGGCCGGGCCGGGCGCCAGACCTCCTCGCGCGTCAGGAGCCGTACGGCGCCCGCCGACCAGTCCACGCGCGGTGACGGCTCCTCGCAGTGCAGAATGCGCGGCAGCCGTCCGTGGCGCATCGCCAGGACCGTCTTGATGACACCGCCGACACCGGCCGCGGCCTGCGTGTGCCCGATGGCGGACTTGAGCGCCCCGAGCCACAGCGGCCGGCCTTCGGGCCGATCCCGCCCGTACACGGCCTGCAACGCCTGGGCCTCGACGGGGTCGCCCAGCGCGGTACCGGTGCCGTGCGTCTCGACCGTGTCGATGTCGGCCGGGGACAGCCCGGCATCGCCCAAGGCCCGGCGGATCACCTCCTGTTGGGCCGGGCCGTTCGGCGCGGTCAGGCCGTTCGACGCGCCGTCGGATCCGACGGCCGAGCCCCGGAGCACGGCCAGCACCGGATGGCCGTTGCGCCGGGCGTCGCAGAGGCGCTCCAGCAGGACCACGCCGACACCCTCGGCCCAGCCGGTGCCGTCGGCCCCGGCCGAGAACGGTTTGCACCGGCCGTCCGGCGCCAGGCCGCGCAGTCTGCTGAACGCGACGAACGGCGCCGGGGTGGCCATCACCGTGACACCCCCGGCCACGGTCAGCGAGCACGCACCGGACCGCAGCGCCTGTACCGCCGAGTCCATCGCCACCAGCGACGACGAGCAGGCGGTGTCCACGGTCACGGCGGGCCCGCGCAGGTCCAGCGCATGGGCGATCCGGCCCGAGGCCACGCTGCCCGCCGAGCCCAGGGCGAGATGCGCCTCCAACTCGTGCGGGCCACGGTGCAGGAGACGGCCCGCGTAGTCGTCGTGCATCACGCCGACGAAGACCCCGGTGTCGCTGCCGCGCAGGGCCGTCGGGTCGATACCGGCCCGCTCCAGGACCTCCCAGGTGGTCTCCAGCAGGAGCCGCTGCTGCGGGTCGGTGGCCAGCGCCTCCCGCGGGGACATCCCGAAGAAGGCGGCGTCGAAGTCGGCCGCCCCGCGCAGGAAGCCGCCACGGCGGGTGACGGACGTGCCGAGCCGGTCGGGGTCGGGGTCGAAGAGGCCGGGCAGGTCCCAGCCGCGGTCGTCGGGGACGTCCGAGGTCGCGTCGGTCCCGTCCGCGACGAGCCGCCACAGGTCCTCGGGCGAGGCCACGCCGCCCGGATACCGGCAGGCCATCGCGACGACGGCCACCGGCTCCGCCGAGGGCGTACGCGCCCCGCCGCTGCCGGGACGGCCGCCCGGGGCCGGGTGACCGAGCAGCGCGGCCCGCAGGAATTCCGCCACGGCGGCGGGCGTCGGATGGTCGAACACCAAGGTCGCGGGCAGTTCCAGGCCGGTGACCGCGCCCAGCCGGTCACGCAGCAGCACGCCCCCGAGGGAGGTGATCCCGGAGGCGGTGAAGGACCGGCCCGGTTCCAGCTCCCGCTCCGGCACCCCGCTCGCGTGCGCCGTCGCGGCGAGGACGAGGCGCAGCACGGCGCCGTACCGCGCGGACGAGGTCAGCTCCGCCAGGATCCGGCGCAGGGCGGAGGACGTGGCCTCGCGCTCCGGCCCGAGCCGTTCGGCCAGTCGGCGGGCCAGCGCCAGGCGGTCGGTCTTGCCGGAGGAGGTACGGGGCACGGAGTCGGTCTCGTACACCTCGTCGGGCACCTTGAAGCCCGACAGCCGCTCCCGGCACAGAGCCCGTACCCGGTCGGTGTCGACACCGCGCCGCGGGCCGGCGACCACGAACGCGACCGGCACCTCGCCCAGCACGTCGTGCGGCCTGCCGACGACGGCCGCGTCCACGACACCGGGGCAGGCGAGCAACACCTGCTCCACCTCGACCGGGTTGATGTTCTCGCCGCCGCGGATGATCAGTTCCCTGACCCGGCCGGTGACGCGCAGACCGCCGTTCGGGACGCGGCGGCCGAGATCCCCCGTGCGGTACCAGCCGTCCTGGAGCGCCCGGGCGGTGTCGTCCGGGCGGCCGTGATACCCGAGCATCAGGTTCGGGCCGCGGACCCGGATCTCCCCCTCGTCCCCGTCGGCGACGTCCTCGCCACCGGACGGATCGGTCAGCCGCACCTCGACACCGGGCACCGGCAAAGCGTCAGGGCCTTCGAGCCGGTCGGCAGTGATCTTCCCGCAGGTCTCGGTGCTGCCGTAGCCGTCGAGCAGCGGAGCCCCGAGCAACTCCGCCACGTCCGCCCGCAGTTCCGGTGGACACGGCGCGCCCGCGGTGACGCACAGACGCAGGCCGGCCGGCGGCCGGGAGGCTTCCCGGGCCGCGCTCGTGAGCAGGCGGTAGGTGGCGGGCACACCGGCCACGATGGTGAACCGTTGTTCAGCGAGCGCCTGCGCGACGCTCGCGCCCCGGTCGAGGAGGTACGCGCTCGCGCCCACGGCCACCACGCCCAGCAGGCACAGCGAATGGGCGTAGGCGTGGAACATCGGCAGCGGCCACAGCAACCGGTCCTCCGCCTCCAGGCCCCACAACGGGACGTAGGCCGCCGCCACGGACCACAGCGCGGTGCGCTGGCTGGAGACCACGCCCTTGCTCCGCCCGGTCGTACCCGAGGTGTAGAGGATCCAGGCCGCCTCGTCCAGGCCGAGGTCGTCCCGGGGCGCGCGTCCCGGCTCCGACCTGGCGAGCCGTTCGAAGTCGTGCGTGCCCACGGCCGCTTCGCCCGCGCCCGCGCCCGCGCACGCCACAAGGATCCGCGACCGCAGCCGTGGCCGTTCGGCCGCCAGCCGCAAGATGCGCGGGATCAGCGCTTCCTCGGTGACCACCGCGACCGCCCCGCTGTCGTCGAGGAAGTGCGCGAGCTCGGCGTCCGCGGCCCCGGGATCGACCGGAACGCCCATGGCTCCGGCTCGCAGAACCGCGAGGTAACTCTCCACCGCCTCCACCCGGTTGCCCAGCAGGAGCGCCACCCGGTCACCCCTGCGGACCCCCAGCATCACCAGGTGGCCCGCCAGACGGCCGGTCCGCTCCTCCAGCTCCTTGTACGTGACGCCCCGGTACGCGTCCTGGAACGCGATCTTCTCTCCCGCCCGTGCGGCGTGCGCCTTCAGCACACCGGGCAACGCGCGGATCAACTCACTGCGGATCTCCGTCATCCCCACCCCTCCGGCCGCCGTGACCGACATGGGTGCCCGGCGCGGTGACATGACCCCAGTCGCGTTCGCTGCCGAGATTCTCCAACCACCGGTCAGAGTCGGACACCCGTCAGGGACACCGCCGTTCGGCCCGATCCAGCCCACTGGGTCAGCGCCGGCACCCGGGCCTGACGGCGCTGGCCGGGGCCGGCCGCGCGGATGTCGTCCGCGACACCAACGGCGAGCGGCTCTTCCGCCACCGCCCCGGCCCCGACCACCGCCACTATCTGCTGTGCACCGAGTGCGGCCTCAGCCTGCCCGTCGAATCCGGACCCGTGGAGAAATGGGTGGACCGGATCGCCCGGGCCTCCGGGTTCGCCGATATCCGGCACGCCGTCGAGCTGTCCGGGGTCTGCCCGGACTGCGACCGGAAGGCCGGTCAGGCGCGGACACCCTGAAGATCAGTGGTCGTCCCAGTGCCCGTCGTGCTGGGCGTGCCGGTGCCCGTCGTGGACGTAGTCCATGTGATCGCCGTGCGGCACGGCGACGTGGCCGCACCCCGGCCGGTGCTGGTGAGCGTGGTCCTGGTGGACGGTGTGGCCGGCGGGCTCGCACTCGTCTGTGTGGTCCTCGTGCACGCGGTGCAGGTGTCCGTCGTGGACGTAGTCGACGTGGTCGCTGTGCGGCACGGCGACGTGCCCGCACCCCGCACCGTGCTGGTGGGTGTGGTTCGCGTGAGAAGTGTGCGCGCTGGTCGGCATGGCGAAGCCTTCCTTCTCCCCCACTTGATCGGATCCGTCCGACGGGAGAGCCGACCCTTCCAGTGTCAACCGCGCCGGGGTATCGCGAAAGTCGCCCGCGCCGGATGTCAGCCGTCCCACCGGGCCGGTCCCGGCGGGACGGCTGACGTCCGGGCTCATGCCCGGGCCGCCACCGGCCCGTGGTCGTGCTCGCACGCGGTGTCGTCCAGGCCGTGGGTGTCCCAGGCGGGGAAGGGGTCGGACCATGACGTTCCCGGCTCGTCCGGCCGTACGAGGCACGCGGTCAGCGCCTGTCGCAGCGCCTCCGGGCGCAGCTCCGTGCCGATGAAGACGAGTTCCTGGCTCTGCCCGCCCGGCTCGCGGGCACCGGCGGGCTCGAACCGGGCCACGGCCCCGGCCTGTGACCACAGCCCCGTCACCCGGTCCCGCCCGGCCAGCCGGAAGAACCCCTTGGAGCGCAGCACTTGGCCGTAGGCCCCGGAGTCGAGCTCCTCGGTGACGAACCTCCACAGCCGTTCGGGGTGGAAGGCCCGCTCGGCGCGGAAGACCGTGGAGGAGATGCCGTACTCCTCGGTCTCGGGGGTGTGGTCACCGTTGAGTTCCCTGACCCACCCGGGCGCCTGCTGGGCGCGCTCCAGGTCGAAGAGGCGGGTGCCGAGGATCGCCGCCGGGGCGACCTCGCCGTGCCGCGCCGGCACAATGCGGGCGGCTGGATTGAGACGGGCGAGCGCCGCCCGGAGCCGGTCGGCATCCACCGCGTCCACCAGGTCGAGCTTGTTGACCACGATGACGTCGGCGAACTCGACCTGGTCCATGAGGAGATCGCTCACCGTCCGCTCGTCGTCCTCGTACTGGTCGAGGCCGCGCTCCGCCAGGCCGTCGCCGGCCGCGAGCTCGGGGAGGAAGTTCGCGGCGTCCACGACGGTGACCATGGTGTCGAGCCGGGCGAGGTCGCCCAGGGTCGCGCCGTCGTCCCGGGCGAAGGCGAACGTGGCGGCGACGGGCATCGGTTCGGAGATCCCGCTCGACTCGATGAGCAGGTGGTCGAAGCGGCCTTCGCGGGCCAGCCGGTCGACTTCCTCGAGGAGATCGTCCCGCAGGGTGCAGCAGATGCAGCCGTTGGTCATCTCGACCAGCCGCTCCTCGGTCCGCGACAGGGCGCCTGCTCCGCCCCGGACCAGCGCGGCGTCGATGTTGATCTCGCTCATGTCATTGACGATCACGGCGACGCGCAACCCGTCGCGGTTGGCGAGGACGTGGTTGAGCAGGGTCGTCTTGCCCGCTCCGAGGAAGCCGGACAGGACGGTCACCGGCAGCCGTCGATCAGCCATGGCCGTCAGCCCTCCGGGTGCAGCAGCCCGCGCTCGTACGCCTTCACCAGGCGCTGCGGCACCAGGTGCACGGCGCCTTCCACGGTGACGGGCACCAGGTGGGGCGTGCTCGCCTTCCACTGGGCGCGGCGGTGTCGGGTGTTGGAGCGGGACATCTTCCGCTTGGGCACGGCCATGGGAACCTCCGTCGTCGGTACGTGCCGCCACGTTATCTGAAAACGGAAACCATTACCAAGTGGACCCCTGCCCGAGTCCAGCGCCACCACCGACCGGGCCCAGGCATGGATCGACACAGCAACTGACGCCCGCCTGAACGGTGTTGACCCGATCGTTTCTCTGCGGCCCCTCGCCCAGCACGGCGAAGCGAACAGGAAACCGGCCCCGCGCGGGCCGGCAGAGAAGACCAAGAACCGGCCCCTCGGCACCCGACGCCTCCCGGCGCGGACATGCAAAACGCCCCCTGACCTGGAATTTCTCCCAGATCAGAGGGCGTTTTCACCTGTCGGGACGGCGGGATTTGAACCCACGACCCCTTGACCCCCAGTCAAGTGCGCTACCAAACTGCGCCACGTCCCGGTGCTCGTCCGGCTCGGGTTCGTTCCCTCGCCGACCGCGCACGAGAACAATACCGCACTTCAGCGGGTGGGCGCGCACGGGTTTGCGGGGGTCTGATCGTCGGCGGGGGCTTGACCTCAAGCTTGGTCGAGGTCGCACGCTGATCAACATGACGACATCGACCGCCACCACCCCTGTCTTCACCTATGCCGACCTCCCCTGGCTCATGACCCTGATGAGCGGCGACGAGAAGCACGGGCCCGCCGCGACCTCGACGCTCGACGCGCTCTGGGTGCTCTACGACCGCGTGCTGCGCATCTCCCCGGAGCTGCGGGAGGCGCCGGGCCGGGACCGGTTCCTGCTGTCCAAGGGGCACGGGCCCATGGCGTACTACGCGGTGCTCGCCGCCAAGGGCTTCTTCCCCGTGGAGTGGCTGAGCGGGTTCGGGGGGTACGAGTCGCCGCTCGGGCACCACCCGGACCGGATGCTGATACCGGGCGTGGAGATCGGCAGCGGGTCGCTCGGGCACGGGCTGCCGCTGGCCGTGGGGACCGCGCTGGGGCTGCGGGCGCAGGGCCTGGGCGCAGCCACGGTGTGGGTGCTGATCGGGGACGCCGAGCTCGACGAGGGCAGCAACCACGAGGCCCTCGCCTACGCCGGGGCCACCGGGCTCGACACGCTCCACACCTTGATCATCGACAACACCTCGGCCACCCACGGGTGGCGCGGCGGCATCGCGTCCCGCTTCGAGGCCGCCGGGTGGTCCACGGCCACCGTCGACGGCCGTGATCATGACGCCCTGCACGCGGCCTTCACCGCGCCGCACCCCGGCAGGCCCCACGCCGTGGTCGCCCGCGTCGCCCCCAAGAACGCCTGAAGCCCAGGAAGGCATCCCCGATGGACACCATGCGTGAGCGTTTCACCTCCACCCTCTCCCAGCTGCTCGACACCGATCCCCGCCTCGCCCTCGTGCTCGCCGACATCGGCGTGGCCGGGTTCGCGGACGCCCAGCGCGCCCACCCCGACCGCGTGATCAACGTCGGCATCCGGGAGCAGCTGCTCGTCGGCACGGGCGCCGGGCTGGCCCTGACCGGGATGCGGCCGGTGCTGCACACCTTCGCCAGCTTCCTCGTGGAGCGGGCCTTCGAGCAGGTCAAGCTGGACTTCGAGCACCAGGGCACCGGCGGGGTGCTGGTCAGCACGGGCGGCTCGTACGACTGGCCGGCCGGTGGCCGTACCCATATGGCGCCCGGGGACGTGGCGCTGCTCGACACCCTCGACGGCTGGACCGTGCACGTCCCCGGCCACCCGGACGAGACGGAGACCCTCCTGAAGCACGCGGTCGCCGCGGGGGACGACCGGGTGTACGTACGGCTCTCGGCCCACGCGAACACGGCGGCCCGGCCGGTCTCCGGCCTGGGATTCCACACCGTGCGCCAGGGACGCGGCGGGGTGGTCGTCGCGGTCGGGCCGATGCTGGACAACGCGCTGGCCGCGGTCGAGGGGCTGGACGTGACCGTGCTGTACGCGGCGACGGTGCGGCCCTTCGACGGCGTCGCGCTCCGGGCCGCGCTCGGCGGGCGGGCGGAAGGGGCCGACGTCGTGCTGGTCGAGCCCTATCTGGCCGGTACGTCCACAGCGGCCGTGAACGACGCTCTCGCCGATCTGCCGCACCGCGTGCTCGGCCTGGGCATCGGTCGGCGGGAGCTGCGCCGCTACGGCTCGATCGACGAGCACCTGAAGGGGCAGGGCCTGGACCCGCGCTCACTCCGGGACCGGATCGTCTCCTTCCTGAACCGCTGAGGGCGAAGGAGGGTACGCCGATCGGTCCGATGAATCGATGAGCGGACCGCACCCGTCCCCCTCGCCTCACCCGTGGCGGGGGCGGCGGGCGGTTCCGCGCCGGTCGGGCGCGGTGTTGACCCATGACCCGTCCCCCGTGCAACCATCGGGCCGACCCGCGCATCACCGCAACTCCCCCGCCCCAGGAGGACAGTTGGACACCCCCGGCCCGGTCGGCGCATCCGTTTCCTCTCTCTCCGCACTCTCCCGGCGCAGATTTCTGCAGGCCGCGGCCGGTACGGCGGCCGCCGCGGGCGTCGCCGCCACCCTCCCCTCCGACGTGGCCGCCGCGGCGAGCCCCCACGCGCCGCGCGCCGCCCTGTCCTTCACTGCCGCGACCAACGGCTCCGCCTCCCTCTCCCCGGCCGGTGACCGGGTGATCGCCGAGGTGCAGAACGTCCTGTGGTCCGTCCCCCGCGCCGGTGGCGAGGCCGTGGCGATCACGCCCGCCGATCTCGAACCCACCCGCCCGGTCCACTCCCCCGACGGCAGGACGCTCGCCGTCTGCGCCTATCGCGGCGGCGGCTTCCACCTCTGGACGCTGCGGCCCGACGGTTCCGGGCTGCGGCAGCTCACGGACGGGCCGTGGGACGACCGCGGGCCCGCGTGGTCACCGGACGGCACGCGGATCGCGTTCGCCTCCGAGCGCGGCGGCGACCCGGTGGCCGGGAGCCCGTACCGCGTGTGGGTGGTGGACGTGCGGACGCGCACGCTGACCCGGATCAGCGGCCTGGCCGGCCAGGACGGGCCGTGGCAGGACGGCGCGTGGGAGGACTTCGACCCGGTGTGGTCGCCGGACGGCAAGCGGCTGTGGTTCGTCCGCGGGCGCGTCGCGGCCGGTGGGCTGGAGTCGCGTACGGTCGTGTCGGTGGCGTCCGACGGCCGGGGGCCGGTGCGCGTGGAGCACACCGAGACGGCGGCCGCGCAGGTGATGACCCCGGCCCTCTCGCCGGGCGGCAGGCTGGCCTATCTGCGCACGACGGCGGCGCCCGCCGCGTCCTGCACGCTCGTGGTGGACGGCACGGCCGTGCCGGTCGAGGGGGACGTGGAGCCTGTACCGCCGCGGTGGGTGTCGCGGGAGGAGCTGCTGCTCACGGTGGGCGGCCAGTTCCGGATCATCCGGCCCGGCCGGGGGGACGCCAAGGCGCCCGCGGCGGTCGCCACCATCCCCTTCACCGCGAAGCTGCCGCTGGACCGGCCCCGGTACCGAGTCAAGCGGTACGACTTCGAGGCCGGCGGTGTGCACAAGGCGCGTGCCGTGCATCTGCCCGCGCTGTCACCCGACGCCCGGCAGGTGGCGTTCGTGGCGCTCAACTCCCTGTGGATCGCGGAGGTTTCCGGCGGCCGGCCGCGCAAGGTCACGAGCGCGGCGTCCACCCGCTATCTGCTCGCGCCGGCCTGGACCCGCGACGGGAAGGCGCTGGTCTACAGCGACGACCGCGACGGGCTGCTGGCCGTCCGGCGCCGTGACCTCGCCTCGGGCGAGGAGACCCTGCTGGCCGACGGCGGCCGCGTGCTCCCGGCGCTGTCGCCGGACGGGACGCGGCTGGCGAGCCTGGACATGTCGGGCAATCTCGTGGTGCGCGATCTCGCCACCGGTACGGACCGGGTGCTCGCGGCGCCCCTGGGCGCGGGCGGGCTGCCCGGCAGGCCGAGCTGGTCACCCGACGGCCGCCATCTCGCGCTGTGCGACCGCAACCGGCTCAACCAGCGCTTCCGCGAGGGCTACAACCTCATCCGGGTGCTCGACACCGCCGGCGGCGGCAGCCGCCTCCACGCCCTCGCCCCGCACGCCTCGCTCGCCGACCGCTACGACTCCGGCCCCGTCTGGTCGCCGGACGGCCGCCACATGGCGGTGATCCACGAGTCGGCGCTGTGGCTGCTGCCCGTGCGCCCCGACGGGACGCCCGAGGGCGAGCCGCGCCGGCTGACGGACGAGGCGGCCGACCACCCGTCGTGGTCCGCGGACTCCCGGCACATCCTGTATCTGTCGGCGGGGCGGCTGCGGCTGCTGGACGTGGCGGGCGGATCGGCCCGTACGGTCCCGGTCGCGCTCGACTACCGGCGTCCGACACCCGCGGACACGGTCGTGCGCGCCGGGAGGTTCTGGGACGGCACGGGCGAGGCGGTGCGTGAGGACGTCGACCTCGTGGTGCGCGACGGGCGTGTCGCCGCCGTGGAGCCGCACCGGCCCCGGCGCCCCGCCCTGCGCACCGTCGACGCGTCGGGGCACACGGTGCTCCCCGGCCTGTGGGACGCGCACACGCATCCCTGGCAGAGCACCTACGGCGGGCGGCAGACGGCGCTCCAGCTCGCGTACGGGATCACCACGGCGGTCTCGCTCGGCGGCTTCGCCTACGAACAGGCCCGGATCCGCGAGGCCGTGGCGTCGGGGGCGCTGGCCGGGCCCCGGCTGCTGGCCACCGGTGAGCTGCTGGACGGGGCGCGGGTCGCGTACAGCATGGGCCGCCCGCACCGCACCCGCGAGGGGCTGCGGAGGTCGCTGGAGCGCGGGGCCGGGCTCGACTGGGACTTCGTCAAGACGTATGTGCGCGCGCCGGGCTGGGTGATGGAGGAGGCCGCGCGGTACGCGCACGACCGGCTCGGGGTGCGGGCGGGCAGCCACCTCTGCTCGCCCGGCGTACAGCTGGGGCAGGATCTGACGACCCATCTCCAGGCAACACAGCGGCTGGAGTTCGGGCACGCGACGACGGCCACGGGCCGTGCGTACGAGGATCTGGTGGAGATCTACACCGGTACGGACTTCCATCTGATCGCCACGATCTTCACCTCTGTGCCGCTGCTCGGCGAGACCCCGGCGCTGGCCGCGGACCCGCGGGTGACGGAGCTGATGCCGCCATGGGACGTGGCGGTCGTGCGCGAGACGGCGAAGGCCGCGCCGACGGCGGACCAACTGGCCACGCTGGAGCGGGAGATCGACGTCTACCGCCGTGTCCTGTCCGGCGGCGGCATCGTCGCGCTGGGCACGGACGCGCCGCTGGTGCCGATCGGGCTGTCCCTGCACCTGGGCCTGCGGGCCCTGCACCGCTACGGCCTGTCACCGGCGCAGGCGCTGCGGACGGCGACGGCCCTTCCCGCACGGGCGTTCGGCGCGGAACGGGAGCTGGGCACGCTGGAGGCCGGGAAGCTGGCCGATGTGACGATCGTGGACGGCGACCCGTTCACGGATTTCGACACGCTCGTGCGCACGGTGTCGGTGCTGCGCGGCGGGATCCCGTTCGAGCAGGCGGATCTGGTGGGGGCGTACGGCGGCGCGGGCGACCGGGCGTCGCACGCGGCGCGCTCGCACGGCGAGTGGCTGGAGGTCGGGCGGCAGTTGCGCCGCGACTCCTGCTGCGACATGGAGCTGCCGCACTTCTGACGGGCGCGCGGGAACAGCCGGTCCCCGCGCACCGTGCCGAAGGGCGCGCGGGGAGCCGCCGGCTACTGGTTGATCTGGTAGGAGTCGCCGTAGACCTTCCACTTCAGCGGCGGGCGGAGGTCGAAGTTGCCGTTGTCGAGGAAGACGCGCTGCTCGGTGTCGATCCGGCTGGTGTCGCTGTGCGCCTCCTCCTTCTTCATGATCTTCTTGCGGGCGTCGAAGAAGGCGTTGAGGTAGGTCTTCTCGTCACCGCCCTGGGCCGGGGTCTTCGCCTTGGACATGGCAGCCTTGCGGATGCCGCCGAAGCTGTCCTTGCTGTCGCCGGGGCCGTGCATGACGATCGCGTCGTAGTAGACGAACTGGCCGAGGGTGCGCAGGCCGTCGGCCTTCGCCTGCTTGACGGCGGGGTCGAAGTACATGCGGTCGCGCAGGGTTTCCTGGGCGTCGCGGAACGCCTTGTCCTCGGCGGCCTTCTTCCAGGCGGCCTCGAAGGGCTTGCCGAGGCCGGCGTGCGAGTCGCTGCCGTTGGCCTTGCGGAGCGCGGGGAGGTACTTCGCGAGCGGGTTGTCCGGCTTCGTCTTGGTGTAGCCCTCGACGAGTTCGAGCATGTCGCCGGTGCCCGAGGTGAAGCCGATGATGCCGCCGGTGTAGCCGCGGCCGTCGTCGTAGGGCTCGATGTAGGCGAACTGCGCCCGCCAGTTCAGCGTGGAGTTCTCCGCGCTGGCCACCAGCTGCATCGCGATGTCCTTGGCGTGCGGGTCCTCCAGGCCGGCCCCGGCCCGGTCCGCCTGTATCCGGGCGGTGGCCGGCGCGGCGCCACCGGGGGCGGCGGCCGCCTGGCCGGCGCCCGCGAGAGCGAGCGAGGCCGGGACGGCCACGGCCAGTCCGAGCAGGGCGAGGCGGCTGGTCCTCTTCGAGGTACGCGTGGGCATGCGGCGGCTCTCCGTTTCCCGGTCAGCTGTCAGGAAGGTTTCCTGACGAATGACCGGCATTGAAGCGGGAGATCCACTTCCGCCACAAGAGGTGCGTTCCACACCAGAGCGGGAACGCGCCACTTCCGCATCAGGAGTCAACCGCCGTACTACGCGCCTACGGTGGCCTCCGCCTCGTCGGCCCGCTCCCGCACCGGCACGGGCCGGGTCACGACCGGGTGGAGCGCGATCGGCCGCCACCACGGGTCGGACGGCAGCGTGCCCGCGGGCTCGAAGGGCTGCCCGGGCCGCGGCGTGGCGACCCGCGCACCCTGGCGCTGAGCTGCCGCGACGGAACCTTCGACGGGCTCCTCCCAGGAGTGCGGCGCGAGATTGAAGGTGCCCCAGTGGATGGGCAGCATGACGCCGCGCGCGGCCTCGCCCTGGAGGTCGAGATGGGCGCGCATGCCCTCTTCAGGCGTCATATGGATGTCTGGCCAAAACTCGCTATAGGCACCGATCTGCACCATCGTCGCGTCGAACGGCCCGTACTGGGCGCCGATGTCCGCGAAGCCCGGGAAGTAACCGGTGTCCCCGCTGTGGAAGACGCGGTGCCCGGGACCTGTGACCACCCACGAAGCCCACAGAGTGTGCTGGGTGTTGCGCAGCGCCCGGCCGCAGAAGTGCCGTGCGGGGGTGGCGGTGAGGGTGAGGCCGCCCACCACGGTCGACTCGTGCCAGTCCAGCTCGGTCACGCGGTCGGGTCTGACGCCCCAGTGCTCCAAGTGGGCGCCGACGCCCAGCGGCACGGCGAAGCGGACGCCCGTACGGGCCAGGGCCCTGACCGTCGCCATGTCCAAGTGGTCGTAGTGGTCATGGGAGATGACCACCACGTCCAGCCGCCCGATCTCGGCCAGCGGCACCGGCACCGGGTGCAGCCGCCTGGGGCCGGCGAACGCGAACGGTGAACAGCGCTCCGACCACACGGGGTCGAACAGCACCCGGTGGCCGTCGATCTCCGCGAGCACGCTGGAGTGCCCGAGCCACGTCAGCCGCAGCCCGGAGGCGGCGGGGACGGCCAGGTCGGCGATGGTCGTGGGGTGGACGGGCACATTTCCGGCGGGGGTGCGCCGGGCCCGCTCCTCCTTGCGGAAGTAGGTCGGCAGGAACTTCAGCAGGGAGCCCGAGGGGGTGCGGTCGGCGGCCACGGGGTTGGTGAACACCCCGTCGGCGAAGTTCGGCGACCGCCGGATGCGCTCCATCCGCTCCCCGGCAGGGTCCGCCCCGAACGCGGCCGGGCGCAGAGCGTCGAGCGGTGAGCTTTTCGGGCGGAAGCCGGTCACGGCACCTCCAAGGAGAAGCGGGCAGGTCACGCCATTATCTGCCCGGAGCACCGGCGGCCGGTGACCCCCTCCCGACGTCCCGGCCGCGCCCGCGCGAACTCCGCGTGCCGCCGCCCGGGCCCACCCCCGACAGAGGCCCGGACGGCGGCAGCGGAAGCCGCCCCCCGGTGCCCCACTGTGCAGGGTCGCGGCCCCGGCCGCACGTGATTTTTCCATGAACATGCAGAGTGTGGCCCGGCTCAGAGCCCGCTCACCCGGAGGGTGACGTTCAGCCGCCCCGACAGCCCGAGCGCGGGCGGCGCGGTGTCCGGCAGGGTGCGCGGCACGCCGTGGAAGGCCAGGCGCGCGGGGCCGCCGAAAACGAAGAGGTCACCGCTGCGCAGCTCGACGTCCGTCCAGGGCCGGTCGCGGCCGCTCGCGTTGCCGAACCGGAAGACGCAGGCGTCACCGAGGCTGAGCGAGACCACCGGCGCGTCGGCCCTCTCGTCGCGGTCCTGGTGCATGCCCATCTTCGCGCCGGGGCCGTAGAAGTTCACGAGGGCGACGTCGTACGGGGGCACGTCGGCCGCCGCCGAGCCCCAGGCGTCGGCGACGGCCGCCCGCGCGAGCTCGCCCAGCCAGGGCGGGAACGGCTTCACGGGCGCGCCGTCGCCGTCGACGACGGTGCGGGCGTAGCCGTAGGGGAACCAGTGCCGGCCGAGGCAGACCGTCCGTACGGACATCTCCCCGCCACCCGGCATCCGCACGGTCCGCAGTCCGGCGGGCGGCCTGGCCCACTCCCGGCAGGCGGCGAGCATCCGGGCCTGCGCGGCGGGGGTCAGCCAGCCGGGCAGGTGGACGGCGCCCGGGGCGATCTCGGCCCGGGGGCGGGGGAAGAGCGCGTCGTCCATACCGCCAGCGTAGGTCGGCGCCCGGCGGGGGCTCCGCCGCGAAGGCGCGAGCGGAGGGCTAGTCCGTGAGCAACCGCTGCCGCAGCCGCTCCCGCGTCGTCCCGGTGAGCCCGAGCCCCTCGGCGAGATAGCGGTCGGCCGTGCCCCATGTCTCCTCCATCGCCGTGAACGCCGCGGCGAGGTACTCCGCGCGCGCCTCGAACATGGGCGACAGCAGCGCCGTGATCTCCGGCGGCTCGGCCGGTCGCGGCTGCCGCATCCGGTAGCGGCGGTGCGGCGCGTTCGACTCCAGGTAGTCCGTCTCGATGACGTCGCGCGGCACCCCGAGCGCGAGCAGGGTGATCGCGATCGCCAGCCCCGCCCGGTCCTTCCCGGCGGCGCAGTGCATGAGGACGGGCACGGCGTCCTCGGCGATCATGCGCAGGACGCGGCCGTGCTCGGCGGTGCGGGTGGTGACGATCTCGCGGTAGCTCGCACACATCCGGTCCGCGCCCCTCGTGCCGGCCATCACCTCCCGCAGCCGTTCGAGGTCCCCGGCGCGGACCAGTTTCCAGAACTCGGCGCCGTACGCGGGGTCGCTGAGCGGGATGTTGACGTTCCGCACGCCGAGCAACTCGGCGTCGGGGCCGTCGAGCTCGATGTCGGCGGCGTTGCGGAAGTCGAAGACCGTGTGCAGGCGCAGGGTGCCGAAGAAGTGCCGGTCCTCCTCGGTCGCGTGGGCGAGGTGGCCGCTGCGGAAGAGGACGCCGGGCCGTACGCGCCGCCCGTCGGCGGCCGGAAGGCCGCCCAGATCGCGGAAGTTGCGGACCCCCGCCGGCTCGGGCTCGGTGGACGGGACATGCGGCGTCTGCGTCACGGGCGCTCCCAGGTTCGGCCGTCGACGCTGCTCGTCGACGAGGCGACGAGGCGACTTTACGACAGCGGTCATACGGTCCATCAGCCGTCGTGGACACCCGCGCCGACGTATTCCGCCTGGCGCGATTTTGCCGGGGTGGGATACATCACTGCACGTCAACCCCTGGTTACGGTGGCGTAAGTCACTCCCGAAGGTGAAAGATGTGCTGACGTGGCAGACGATTCGCAAGCATTCAGCAAGAGCACGATCGGGTCGTACGCAGCCGTCGGGGACAGCTTCACCGAGGGCGTCGGGGACCCGGGGCCGGACGACGCCTTCATCGGCTGGGCCGACCGGCTGGCGGTACTCCTCTCCGACCAGCACGCCGAGCACGCCTTCCGGTACGCCAACCTCGCCGTCCGCGGCCGCCTCCTCGACCAGATCGTGGAGGAGCAGGTGCCCCGGGCGAAGGAGCTCAGCCCGGACCTCGTGACCTTCTGCGCCGGGGGCAACGACATCCTGCGGCCGGGCAGCGACCCCGACGACGTGGCCGCGCGCTACGAGGCGGCCGTCGCGGACCTCGCCGGTTCGGTCGGCACGGTGCTGCTGTGCACCGGCTTCGACACCCGCGGCATGCCGGTCCTGCGCCATCTGCGCGGCAAGATCGCGACCTACACCGCCCACGTCCGCGCCATCGCCGACCGGCACGGCTGCCCGGTCCTCGACCTGTGGTCGCTGCGCTCGGTCCAGGACCGGCGGGCCTGGAGCGACGACCGCCTCCACCTGTCGCCGGACGGGCACACGCGCGTCGCGCTGCGCGCCGCCCAGGTGCTGGGCCTGGAGGTGCCCGCCGACCCGGACCAGCCGTGGCCCGACGAGGGGCACCGCTCCCCCGCCGAGGTGCGCCGCGACAACATCCACTGGGCGCGCGAGCACCTGGTGCCGTGGATCGGCCGCCGGCTGCGCGGCGAGTCCTCGGGGGACCACGTGGAGCCCAAGCGGCCCGACCTCCTGCCGCTGTAGTCCACCCGGCGGGTCAGCGGGGGAGCCGCCCGTGCGGCAGGTCGGCCCAGACGACACGGCCTCGGCCGCTGTCGTCGGGCCGGACCCCCCATGCCTTCGACAGCACACCGACCAGCAGCAGCCCGCGCCCGCTCTCCTCGTCCGCGCCACTGCACCGCGCCCGCGGCTCCGTCGAGGTGTGCCCCTGGTCGGTGACCTCTATCCGTACGTGCGCGCCGCTCAGGCGCAGTTGACAGCTGACCTTTTCGCTGTCCGTGTGCCGGACGGCATTGGTGAAGAGTTCCGAGACCACCAATTGGGCGTCATCGCACGCCACTTCGTCGATTCCCCACTCCCGCAGCTGCGCGGCGACTCGTCTGCGCGCCTCCGCCACCGAGGTGTTGAGAGCCGGGAAGTGAAAGGCGTCCTGGAGACGCGCGGCCATGGAACTGCCGTAGCGTCCGAGCGAAGGTGCGTCATGGGAGGGGACCACTCCGCAACTATGTGCGATGCCGGTCATGTGTGGCAAGGTTCAATCTGTAATTTGCAGAATCGTCAGGGCAGTCTGTGCGCTCCGGAGGGCGCATGGCACACTGCGGGCATATGACAGCCGCTGACGGCACGGAGGGGGAACAACAGTGGCGGACGCGCGGCCGGCAGGCGCCCCGACCGTCCTTCGGGTCGTACTCGGCAAACGGCTTCAGGACCTCCGGGAGAAGGCCGGTCTGTCCTATGAGGACGCGGGCCGCGCCCTCGATGTGACCCATGCCACGATCCGCAGAATGGAGAAGGCCGAAGTCGGCCTGAAGCTCCCCTATGTGGAGAAATTGCTGTGCGTCTACGGCGTCGCCGAGCCGGAAGAGGTCGAGAGCTTTCTCTCCCTCGCCCGCGAGGCCAACCGCCCCGGCTGGTGGCACCGTTTCCGCGATGTCCTCCCCGAATGGTTCAGCGCCTTTGTGAGCCTCGAGGGAGAGGCCAATCTCATTCGCGCGTACGAACCGCACTACGTCCCCGGCCTGTTGCAGACCGAGGACTACGCGCGCGCCGTGCTCCGCGCCGGGATGCCGCACGCGCCCGCCGCCGACATCGACCGCGCGGTCACCGTCCGCAGACAGCGCCAGTCGCTGCTCACCCAGGACGGCGCGCCCCTGCTCTGGGTGGTGATGGACGAGACCGTGCTGCGCAGGCCCATCGGCGGACCGGACATCATGCGCGCGCAGATCGCCCGGCTGATGGAGGCGACCGACCTGCCGAACGTCCGGCTCCAGATCATGCCGTTCGCCGCCGGGCCGCATCCGGCGATGTACGGACCGTTCCACATCTTCCGGTTCCCGCTCGCCGAACTGCCGGACATCGCCTACGCGGAAAACCTGGTCGGGGCCTCCTACTTCGACCAGCGCGACGATGTCTCGGCCTTCCTGGAAGCGCTGGACCGCATGTGCGCGCAGGCCGCGCCGGCACACACCACCAAGGCCGTCCTCGGTGGCATTCGTAAGGAGATCTGAACCATGGATCGCATATACAACGGCATGCCTGCCACCGATCTCGGCACCGAGGGGTGGAGCAAGCCGTGGAGCGGCGGCAACGGGGGAAGTTGCGTCGAGGCCATGCGGCTGGGGGACGGCCGGGTCGCCCTGCGCCAGTCCACCGATCCGGAAGGCCCGGCGCTGATCTACACGCACCACGAAATCGAAAGCTTCATCAGAGGAGCGAAGGCCGGCCAGGCCGACTTCCTTCTCGCGGGAACGAGTGTGAGCTGCGAATGAATGAGCACGGTGTGAGCGAGCGGGGCTTCTCGGCCGAGGAAATAGACACCAGCAGGCCGCATCCCGCGCGCATGTACGACTACTACCTCGGCGGCTGGGACAACTACGAGGTCGACCGGCAGGCCGCGGAACACGTCATCCAGGTGCACCCGCAGGTGCGGCTTTCCGCCCGCGCCAACCGCGCCTTTCTCCACCGCGCCGTGCGCGATTGCGTGCGCGACGGCATCCGCCAGATCATCGACATCGGCACCGGCATTCCCACCTCGCCGAACACCCATGAGGTGGCCCACGAGAGTGCCGGGGACGTCCGGGTCGCGTACGTCGACAACGACCCGATCGTGGCGACCCACGCCGGCGCGAAGCTCACCGGCGCCGGGCACGCCGCGTTCGTCCTCGGTGACGTGCGCGAGCCGGAGGCCGTCCTGGCCCACCCCGTCGTGCGCGAACTCATCGACTTCACCGAGCCGGTGGCCCTGCTGCTGGTGGCCGTCCTGCACTTCGTGAAGGACGAGGAGGACCCGGCCGGCATCGTCGCCACGCTCGGCGCCGCGCTCCCCTCCGGCAGCCGCCTGGTGCTCTCCCACGCCACGGCCGAGCCGTACGAGGGCTACGCGGGCGGCTATACGGACGTCAAGGCACGGGACAGCGTGCTCGGCACGTACAAGAACGCGACCGCGGCCCTGAATCTGCGGGACCGCACGGCGATCGAGCCCCTCTTCGGCGACTTCGCGCTCCAGGACCCGGGCCTGGTGCGGGTGCCGCTGTGGCGCCCCGACGGCCCGGTGCCGAGCGCGGAGGAGCTCAACAGCACGATCTTCTACGGCGGGGTGGGGCAGAAGCCCTGACGCTTCCCGGGCCGCCGCGGCCGGGCGGGGAAATTCCGGGTTGAGCCGCACAACGGCGGGGCATCAGGCCATTACGCGGCCATTTCGGGCGCGCGGGGACACGGGGGTGGGCCCATGCGCAATCTCGGCACGGGCATCGGCTGGCGGCCCGGGCTCGCCGACACCCTCGCCCGGCTCCCGCCCCCCGACTGGGTGGAGGTCGTCGCGGAGAACATCGACCCCGCCCACCTCCCCGGTCCCGTGAGGCGGTTGCGCGCCCATGGCGTCCCCGTCGTCCCGCACGGCGTCACCCTCGGGCTCGGCGACGCGGACCGACCCGACCTCGCACGGCTGGCCGCCCTCGCCGAGCGCGCCGAGGCGCTCGGCGCGCCGCTGGTCACCGAGCACCTCGCGACCGTGCGCGCGGGGGGCCCGCGGACCGGCACGTCCCGCATGGAGGCCGGGCACCTGCTGCCCGTGCCGCGCACGCGCGACGCGCTCGACGTCATCTGCGCGAACATCCGCCTGGCCCGGCAATTCCTGCCCGTGCCCCTCGCGTTGGAGAACGTCGCCGCCTGTCTGCGCTGGCCCGGCGAGGAGTTCACGGAGGGCCAGTTCCTCGCCGAGGTGGTCGAGCGCACCGGGGTCGGGCTGGTCGTCGATGTCGCCAACCTCCACACCAACCACGTCAATCTGGGCCAGGACCCCGCCGAGACGCTGGACGCCCTCCCCCTGGAGGCCGTCGCGTACGTCCATGTCGCCGGGGGCGTGGAGGCGGACGGCATCTGGTACGACACGCACGCCCACCCCGTACCCCCGCCGGTGCTGGGCCTGCTCGCCGAGCTGTGCGCCCGCCGGCAGCCGCCCGGCGTCCTGCTGGAGCGCGACGACCGCTTCCCGGGCCCGGACGAGCTCGCGGCGGAACTCGCGGCCGTCCGCGCCGTGGTGACCCCGGGCTCCGGCCGTGTCTGACCCCGGCCTGGAGCAGGCCCGCGCCCGCCTCGCCCGGGACCAGGCCGCCCTGCTGGCCGCGCTCGTCGCGGGCGGCCCGCCGCCACGGGGCTTCGACCGGGCGCGGCTCGACGCGCAGCGCCGGATCCTGCTCGCCAAGCGGGCGGCCACCGTGGCCGGGGTCGCGCCCGGACTCCCCGCCGCCCTGGGCGAGGAGTTCCGCGGCCTCTTCCTCGCCTACGCCCGCACCCGGCCCCTCACCGGCGGATACCACGACGACGCCACCGCCTTCGCCGACCACCTCCTGGCCGCCGGCCTCCCCCGCGACCCCGGGCGCCGCCGTCGCCTGGCCGACTGGCGCGCGGCGCCGCGGACCCGTTTCGCCGCGGCTGTACGGGCCCTTCGGCCGCGTGCCGCGCCCCGCCCCGCCCGCCCGACACCGCGTTCCGCGAAAGGCACGTGACAGCATGATCACCGCATGGGCAATCGCACTCGCCGTCGCGACGGCCACCGTCGCACTCCCCTCGGCCCTGCTGCTCCGTTCACACCGCCGGGCGATCGCCCCGACACGCACCGGGAGCGGCACGCCGGGCCTGCTGGAGGTGGCGTACCTGACAGGCGGCCCGCTGCGGGTCGCGGATACGGTGATCATCGTGATGGCCGACGACGGGCGGATCACGGTGACCGCCGACGGCATGATCAAGGTGCTCAGCCCCGTCACGTACGACCCGGTCGAGCGCGCCCTGCTCAAGTGCTGCGGCGACCGCTGGTCCTGCACCATCCGCGGCGCCCGGATGGCGCTGCTGGGCGCGTCGGCCGTACAGGACATCCAGTCGGCGCTGGTGGCCGGGGGCCTGCTCGCGCCCTCCGGGCCCGACCCGGCCGGCCGCCGGGCCGGGCGACTGCACACGGCGGGCCTGACCGCCGCCACCCTCATGGCATCGGCGCTGCTCCTCGCCACGCGCACCTATCCGGTGCCTCTCGCCCTCCTCGCGTGCGTGGCCTGCGGCGTCGCGCTGCGCCTGGCGATCCGCGTCCGCTGGTCGAGGGCGACCCCGGCGGGCCGTCGCGCGGCGCGGGCCGCGCACCCGACGGGCCCCGCGGGCCAGGTCGCCCTCGAAGGCCCCTCGGCCCTCCCGGACGGCATCCTGCGCGACCAGCTGCTCCGGGCGGCGAAGCCCGAGCGGACGGACAAATCCTCTGGTACGGGCAGCGGCTTCGGGCCGATGTGCTCCTTTACGACGTGCTCGTCCCACGGCCACGTGTGCGGGTCGCACTCAGGGTGCGGCGGGGGGTGTGGGGGCGGTCCCTGAGCCGGCGGCGCGGACCTCACACCTGTCCTTGAAACCCTGGCTCGTCAGGCCGAGTGCCGCGTTCGTGCGGGAACGGAGGTTCTCCACCGCGACCATCGGCGTCAGCTCGACCAGCGCGGCGTCGTCGAGATGCCTGCGCAGCCTCTCCACCAGTCCGTCCGTGACGGTCGGCGGAGTCGCCGACATCGCTTCGGCGTACGCCATGACGTCCCGCTCCAGCGGGGTGTAGACCTCGCTCTCCCGCCAGCGCGGCACGTCGCGCAGCTTCTCGGGCGCCATGCCGTGCCGGTGGTGCTCCCAGTAGCCGAAGTCCATGCACCACGAACACCCGATGGACGCGGCCGAAGCCATCACCGCGAGCGCCTTGAGCCCCGGGTCGACCCTCTTCCACCGGCTCACCGCCAACTCGAACCCACTGGTGGCGAGCACGACGCGCCCGTTGTGCGCGTAGGCCATCACCGGGTCGAGAACCTTGCCGTAACTGCGCTCGCAGTACCACCGGATCAGCCGGACGAGAGGGGTGCGCCGGGGAGCGAGGGAAATGCGGGCCATGCCAGACCTCCGCGTCGTGTCGGTCGCTTCTGCCCGTACGACGGATGGCGCGGGGGGTTCCGTGACATGCCCGGCATCCGATTCCCCTGCGCGCCCGGGCGGGACGGGTTGAGGAGAGCATGCCACCGGCTGTGGTCAAGATCCGCCGGGTCACGGATTCGTCCCAGCGAGCGGCGGCCGCGATGAGGCAGGGAACGGTGCGGGAACCGCGTCCCGGCTGGCGGCGGCGTGTGGCGGTGTGCGTGACGGAGGATCGTGCATGTAACAGACATGTATTAGCGGGCGATTGGTGGAACGTTCGCCGGGCCGGGTGACTCCTAGTCATCAGAAGCGCTCGCTCGTACCCACTCGCACCACCTCGTACCGAGCGGCCGACACCCTACCGATGCCGAGGAAGAAACGATGCGCGTTCACAAGCTCACCTTCGCCGCCCTGGCCGTTGCCGCCGGACTCTCGCTCACGGCCTGTCAGAGCGACGGCGGCGGCACGGAGAAGAGCGACCCGTCGTCCGCTTCCTCCGCGTCCTCCTCGGGCGGCGGTTCGGGCTCGAACGGTGCGAACTCGGGCAGTTCGGATCAGGGCGGCGGGAAGGACTCCGCCGGAAAGGGCTCCGGCGGGAAGAGCTCCGGCGGGCAGGGCACGGCAGCCGGGACCGGCGCCAAGGAGAGCGGCAAGCTCGCCAAGTGCCGTACCGACGAGCTGGAGATCACGGCGAAGGACAACACCATCGGCGGCGACCCCGACGGCACCGTCGTGGTGCAGCTGAAGAACCGGAGCGGCCACAACTGCGCGATATCCGGGTACGCGGGCGTCGACCTGAAGACCAACTCGGGGACGCTGTCCGCCAAGCGCACCGGTGAGCAGGCCCCCGCGACCGTCCTCAAGAACGGGCAGTCGACGTTCTTCGGCATCACCTACCCGATCAACAAGTCGGGCGGCTCCGGCGTGCGCGTCACGGGGCTGCTGGTGACCCCGCCGAACGAGACGAAGACGGTCACCCTCCCCTGGCCGGGCGGCGCCACGCTGCCCGTCACGGACAACCCCGGCTCCCCCGTGAAGGTCGGCCCGATCGGAAGCGCCGGCCAGGGCGGCTGATCAGCACGCCCTTGGGGGACGCGTCATGCGATCCGCCGGACGTGCCCCGGCTCCTCAGAGGTGAGACCGCGTACGCCGACAGCCAGCGCCCATATCAGGAGGGGAAATACCGCGACCCGCTCCATTCCTCCCATGCCCAGCCCAAGGTAGTGGCGGGAGAGGAAAAGCCCCGCGGCGGTGATCGCCGCGATTCCCAGCAGACCGGTGGCCCGACGCAGTCGGCCCGGAGCGTCGTTCGCAAGGCCGAATGCCGCCAGCAGAAGACCGATGTTGCCCGTCCCCATGATGAGCAAGGCACCCAGCACATGCTGGTTCTCGTGGACATCCGCCGGTGCCAGCCCGACGAGCACGAACCCCAGGCCGGCACCGGCCAGGAGAACCCTGGCCACGACGGGGATCCCACCTCGGCGCCACAGGGAGCCCGTCAGGGCGACACCGGCGACGAGGAGAATTCCCAGAGCGATGAACGAGACGTTCATCAGCTGGTGTTCGGGCGAACAGATATACCGTGGCATGGGCTCCTGCCGCACGGCGCAGTGAGCGTTCCCCAAGTCACTGATGTTGTTTTGCGCCCAGCTGTACGGCTTCGACCAGGCCGCCTCCACGACCCCGTGCACCACAAAGAATTGCGCCACACCCACGATCCACGCGGTGCAACCGATCCGAGCCTTCACCTGTCCACCTCTTGCCGCACGATTCCTGTACGGCCCCAGCGGACCACGCGGCTCACGCCTCAGGCACTCCGGCGAGCCGCCGAAGGGTGGGTAGGGCAAACCCTACGAACACGGGCCGGTTGCCCTCCGTTCGCCGGGACGCACGCCGCACGAGATGTCTGCTTCTCCGCCCCGGGAGAAGCAGACACACCATCGGACGAGGACGCCCCGCCCACCGCTTACCGGTTCGCCACCGCCTGCTTGACCAGCGTCCGCCCGAAGTCCCACATCAGCCCGCCGCCCGCGTGCGCGTCGTCCATGACGGCGGTGAAGGCGTTCACGAAGCGGTCCACCTCGGGCTCGCCGATGATCAGTGGCGGGATGAGCTTGATGACCTCCAGGTGGTCGCCGGAGACCTGGGTGAGGATGCGGTGCTTCTGGAGGAGGGGCACCACGACCATCTGCGCGAACAGGCCCTTGCGGGCGGCCTGGAGCATCGCCCAGCGGCTGCGCAGCCCCAGCGACCTGGGCTTGCCGAACTCGATGCCGATCATCAGGCCGCGGCCGCGCACGTCGTGCAGCAGCTCGTACTTGTCGACCAGCGCCGCCAGCCGCGTCCGCAGCAGGTCGCCCGTGTGCCGGGCGTTGGCCACGACCTCGGCGTCCTCCATGACGGACAGCACGGCGAGGCCCGCGGCCATGGCCTGGGCGTTGGAGCCGAAGCTGGCCGAGTGGACCAGCACCCGGTCCATGGAGGAGTAGACCTTCTTGAAGATCCAGTCCTTGCCGAGGGTCGCGCCGACGGGCACGTAACCGCCGGACAGCGCCTTGGCGACGCACACGAGGTCCGGCTCGACGCCGTCCTCGTGCTGGTAGGCGTAGAAGTCGCCGGTGCGGCCGATGCCGGTCTGCACCTCATCGGCGATGAGCAGGGCCTTGTGCCGGCGCAGCAGTTCCTGCGCCTGGCGGAGGAAACCGAGCGGTGGTTCATGGACGCCCTTGCCCTGGATGGGTTCGACGACGAAGGCGGCCACGTCACCGCGGCGCAGCTCTCTCTCCAGGGCATCGAGGTCGCCGAGCGGGATCGCGGTGTCGGGCAGCAGCGGGGCGAAGCCGTCGCGGAAGCCGTCCTCGCCGTTGACGGACAGCGAGCCCGTCGTCAGGCCGTGGAAGGCGTGCGCGCAGTAGAGGATCCGTGGCCGCCCGGTGGCGTAGCGGGCGAACTTCAGCGCGGTCTCGACGGCTTCGGTGCCGCTGTTGCCGAAGAACACCCGGTCCAGGTGCGGGGTGTAGGACAGCAGCTTCTCGGCGAGGAGGCCGGGCAGCGGCTGGCAGTCGAATCGGGTGAGGTCGGCGAGCGAGGCGTCGAGGACGTCGTGCAGGGCCTTGCGGACCACGGGGTGGTGGCGGCCGACGCCCATCACCCCGAAGCCGGCGAGCATGTCGAGGTAGTCCTGCCCGTCGGCGTCCCAGAAGTAGGCGCCTTCGGCCCGTTCGTAGACCTTGTCGAAGCCGATGGTGTGCAGCATGCGGGGCAGTTGGTGGTTGAGGTGGCGGGCGTGGAGCTCGTAGCGTTCGCCGCCGCGCTCGGCGAGGAGCCGGGTGAGGTCGAATCCCTTCGCGCCGTCGGTGCCGTCGGGTGTCATGCGTCGTTCTCCTTACGGGCCGGGTCCGCCGCCGCGGCCTCCTTACGGGCCAGGGCGGCGCTGATCCGGCCGGCGATCTCGGCGGGGGTGAGGCCCAGGTCGGCCAGGACCTCGCCGCGCTTGGCGTGGGGCAGGAACTGCTCGGGGATACCGAAGGTGCGCACGGGGACGTCGATCTCGGCGTCGCGCAGGGCCTGGGCGACGGCCCAGCCGACGCCGCCGGTGCGGCTGTTGTCCTCGACGACGGCGACGATCCTGTGCCGTTCGGCGAGGGCGGGCAGGGCCGCGTCGACGGGCTTGACCCAGCGCGGGTCGACGACGGTGCAGGGGGTGCCGCGGGCGGCGAGCAGGTCGGCCGCCTCGAGGCAGACCTGGGCCATGGTGCCGACGGCGACGAGCAGCACCTCCGGCTCGGCGGTGCCGGAGCGGGCGATCACGTCCATGCCGCCGACCCGGTCGAGCGCCGGGACGGCCTCGCCCACGGTCTCCTTGGGGTAGCGCACGACGGTCGGGGCGTCGCTGACGTCCAGGGCCTCGCGCAGCTGGGCGCGGAGCTGGTCGGCGTCGCGCGGGGCGGCGATCCGCAGGCCGGGGACGACCTGGAGGATCGACATGTCCCACATGCCGTTGTGCGAGGCGCCGTCGGTGCCGGTGACCCCGGCCCGGTCCAGCACGAAGGTGACACCGCACTTGTGCAGCGCCACATCCATCAGCACCTGGTCGAAGGCCCGGTTCAAAAACGTCGCGTACACCGCGAAGACCGGGTGCAGACCGCCCGTCGCCAGACCGGCCGCCGACGTCGCCGCGTGCTGCTCCGCGATCCCGACGTCCCACACGCGGTCCGGGTACGCCTGGGCGAAGCGGGTCAGGCCCACGGGGTGGAGCATCGCGGCGGTGATCGCGACCACGTCGGGCCGCTCGGCACCGATCTTGAGCATCTCGTCGCCGAAGACCGAGGTCCAGGACCGGCCCGCGGAGGCGACCAGGGGCTCGCCGGTGAGCGAGTTCATCACGCCGACGGTGTGGAAGCGGTCCGCCTCGTCCTCCAGGGCGGGCTGGTAGCCGCGGCCCTTCTCGGTGCGGCAGTGCACGAGCACGGGGCCGTGGAAGCGCTTGGCCCGGCGCAGCGCCGATTCGACGGCCTCGATGTCGTGCCCGTCGATCGGCCCGAGGTACTTCAGCCCGAGGTCCTCGAACATGCCCTGCGGGGCGAAGGCGTCCTTGAAGCCCTTCTTCGCGCCGTGCAGCGATTCGTAGAGCGGCTTGCCCACGACGGGCAGCCCCTGGACGGCGTCCTTGCCCCAGGACAGGAAGCGCTCGTAGCCGTCGGTGGTGCGGAGCGTGGCGAGGTGGTCGGCGAGGCCGCCGATGGTGGGCGCGTAGCTGCGTTCGTTGTCGTTGACGACGATGATCAGCGGCCTGTCGCGGGCGGCGGCTATGTTGTTGAGAGCCTCCCACGCCATACCGCCGGTCAGCGCGCCGTCGCCGATGACGGCGACGACGTGGCGGTTCCAGCGGCCGAGCACCTGGTTGGCCTTGGCGAGGCCGTCGGCCCAGCCGAGCACGGTGGAGGCGTGGCTGTTCTCGATGACGTCGTGCTCGGACTCCTCGCGCGAGGGATAGCCGGAGAGCCCGCCCTTGCCGCGCAGCTTGGAGAAGTCCTGGCGGCCGGTGAGCAGCTTGTGCACGTACGACTGGTGGCCGGTGTCCCACAGGATGCGGTCGGCCGGGGAGTCGAAGGCGCGGTGCAGGGCGATGGAGAGCTCCACCACGCCGAGGTTGGGCCCGAGGTGCCCTCCGGTCCTGGCCACGGCGTGCACCAGGAAGTGACGGATCTCCTCGGCCAGTTCGGTCAGGTCTTCGCCGTCCAGCGCCTTCAGGTCGCGCGGACCGCGGATGTTCTCCAGCAACGACACGCGAGCCCCCTCCTCTTCTCTCGGCCTGGGCCGGGCTTGCCGCCTCGGCCCCTGTCTCCCCCCGCGGTACGCCTCCGGCGGTCAGCCGACGGTGACGTCGGGCACGCCGGAGGCGACGCCCGCCTCCGTCATGTCCGCGGCGATCCTCATCGCCTCGTCGATCAGCGTCTCCACGATCTTCGACTCGGGAACGGTCCTGACGACCTCGCCCTTGACGAAGATCTGGCCCTTGCCGTTGCCGGAGGCCACGCCCAGATCCGCCTCGCGCGCCTCACCCGGGCCGTTGACCACACAGCCCATGACGGCGACCCGCAGCGGCACCTCCATGCCCTCCAGGCCGGCGGTCACCTCGTCCGCCAGCTTGTACACGTCCACCTGCGCCCGGCCGCAGGAGGGACACGAGACGATCTCCAGGCGGCGCCGGCGCAGCCCGAGCGACTCCAGGATCTGCGTGCCGACCTTGATCTCTTCCGCGGGCGGGGCCGACAGGGAGACCCTGATCGTGTCCCCGATCCCCTCCGAGAGCAACGCCCCGAAGGCGACGGCCGACTTGATGGTGCCCTGGAACGCCGGGCCCGCCTCCGTCACGCCGAGGTGGAGGGGGTAGTCGCACCGCGCGGCCAGCTGCCGGTAGGCATTGATCATGACGACCGGGTCGTTGTGCTTGACGGAGATCTTGATGTCGCGGAAGCCGTGCTCCTCGAAGAGGGACGCCTCCCACAGGGCGGACTCCACCAGCGCCTCGGGCGTGGCCTTGCCGTATTTCTCCAGCAACCGCCGGTCCAGGGAACCGGCGTTGACGCCGATCCGGATCGGGGTGCCCGCGTCGGAGGCCGCCTTGGCGATCTCCCGCACCTTGTCGTCGAACTGGCGGATGTTGCCCGGGTTCACCCGCACCGCCGCACAGCCCGCGTCGATCGCCGCGAAGACGTACTTCGGCTGGAAGTGGATGTCCGCGATCACCGGGATCTGCGACTTCTTCGCGATCACCGGGAGCGCCTCGGCGTCGTCCTGCGAGGGACACGCCACCCGCACGATCTGGCAGCCCGCCGCCGTGAGCTCCGCGATCTGCTGGAGCGTGGCGCCGACGTCGGCCGTCACGGTCGTGGTCATCGACTGCACCGACACCGGTGCTCCCCCGCCGACCGCGACCGGCCCGACCTGGATGCGCCGCGAGGTGCGGCGCATCGCGAGCGGCCGGGCCGGAACGCCGGGGAGCCCCAGAGAGACCGGCTCCGAGGATCCCATGGCGGTCAGCTCCGGTTTCCGGCGACGCTCTCGCGGACCGCGCGCAGCGACTCCTTCAGCGACCCCATGGTGGCGAGGACCGCCGTGGGCTCATAGCCGCAGTGCGCCATGCAGTTGTCGCAGCGGGGGTCCTTGCCGCGTCCGTACTTGTCCCAGTCGGTCTCCTCGATCAGCTCCCGGTACGTCGGCACATAGCCGTCGCTCATCAGATAGCAGGGGCGCTGCCAGCCGAAGAGGGAGTAGTTGGGAATCGCCCAGGCGGTGCACTGGAAATCGACCTTGCCCTCCAGGAAGTCCAGGAAGAGCGGGCTGTGGTTGAGCCGCCAGCGGGCGCGGTTGCCGCCGGCGAACGCCTTCTTGAAGAGCTCGCGGGTCTGCTCGACACCCAGGAAGTGGTCCTGGTCGGGAGCCTTCTCGTAGGCGTAGGCGGGCGAGAGCATCATCTCGTCGACCTGGAGCTCGTCGTTGAGGAAGTCGAGCACGTCGACGATGGTCTGCGGGGTGTCGGTGTTGAAGAAAGTGGAGTTGGTGGTCACCCGGAAGCCACGCCGCTTGGCCTCCTTGATCGCCTCCACCGCCTCGTCGAAGACGCCTTCCTTCGCAACGGATTCGTCGTGCCGCTCGCGCAGCCCGTCGATGTGCACCGCGAACGCGAAATAGGGGGAGGGGGTGAATTTGTCCATCTTCTTGCGCATCAACAACGCGTTGGTGCACAGGAAGACATATTTGCGCTTGGCGACGAGCTGCCGGACGATTTCATCGATCTGCGGGTGCATCAAGGGCTCGCCACCGGCGATGGACACCATCGGCGCGCCGGATTCCAGCACGGCACCCACCGCCTGGGCGACGGGCATGCGCTGCTTGAGCACGCCCGCCGGGTGCTGGATCTTGCCACAGCCCTCGCACTTCAAGTTGCACGCGAAGAGCGGTTCGAGTTCCACGATCAGGGGGAACTTCGCGCGCTTGCGGAGCTTCTGTTCAAAAAGGTAGGTACCCACCCGGATGGACTGACGGAGCGGCATGGCCATCTGGCTCACCTCCTGGGGAGCAGTAAAGATCGGTGCCATTCGATAAATGCGGGAAGGACGGTGCGGAGCACCCGGAAGGCTGATATTCCACCCCGCAACGTCCCGATTCGTACGAGTTCATGTTCTGGAGCGTCCACGACCACCCGGACGGCCGCAACGGGGCGCGGGCCCATGCGCACGGCGCTCCGGAGCGTGGCGGCGGACTCCATGTCCACCGCGATCGCGCCCTCGGCGTGCAGCGCCGAGCGTTCCGCGCCCCGTACGACGTGGTCCGAGCCCACGAGCGGGCCGGTGTGGATGACGCGCTTGGGCACCGCCCGGGCGAGCTCCTTGGCGAGCAGGTCGACGCCGGAGCACTCGGTGCGGCCCTCGCGGTCGTGTGTCTCATCGGCGACGACCAGGTCCCCGGGGTGCATCCCGGGGGCCAGGCCGGCGCAGAAGCCGGTGGCGATCACGGCCGCGTCCCGCATGGCCGTGCCGTCACCGAGCGCTCGCGTGACGGCCTGGTCCGCGGCGTGCGGGCCCATGCCGGTGCGCAGGACGGTCACGGGTCCGGCCGCACCGCCGAGGCCGCCGCCGCGCAGGGCGAGGCGCTCGATGCCGAGCGCGCAGGCGATCAGCAGCGGTGCGGACGCAGGACCCGTGCCCGTGGTCATCACGCCTCCCGGCGGTTCGGCGTGAAGGGCTCCCCGTGCACATAGCGGCCGAGCGCCGTGACGGGGAACACCTGCCGGTAGAGGTGGTAGTTGATGGAGAAGTCCCAGGGGAACCCGGTGCCGGTGAAGTACGGCTCGTCCCAAGTGCCGTCCTCGGTCTGGGTCTCCACGAGATACGCGACGCCGCGCTCGACGGCCTTGCTCTCCCGCTCCCCCGCCGACAGCAGCGCCATCAGCGCCCACGCCGTCTGCGAGGGGGTGGAGGCGCCGCGCCCGATCCACTCGGGGTCGCGGTAGGAGCGCAGGTCCTCGCCCCAGCCGCCGTCGGCGTTCTGCACGCTCTCCAGCCAGCGCACCGCCCGGCGGACGGCCGGGTGGGAGGCGGGGATGCCCGCGGCGGCCAGGGCGGGCAGCACCGAGCCGGTGCCGTAGACGTAGTTGACGCCCCAGCGGCCGAACCAGGCGCCGTTCTCCTCCTGTTCGGCGAGCAGCCACTCGATGCCGCGCCGGGTGCGTGGGTGGTGCTGCTGCCCGAGGACCGCCAGCATCTCCACCACGTGCGCCGTGACATCCGCGGACGGCGGGTCGACGACCTCGCCGAAGTCGCAGAACGGCAGCCGGTTGGGGAAGGGGCTGGTGTTGTCGGCGTCGAAGGCGCCCCAGGCGCCGTTCCTCGACTGCATCCCGAGGTTCCAGCGGGCCGCGCGCTGGATCGCGGCCTCGACCCGTACGGGGTCGGGGTGCGCGATGCGCTTGAGCGCGAGGACCACCTCGGCGGTGTCGTCGATGTCGGGGTAGTTGTCGTTGTGGAACTCGAACGCCCAGCCGCCCGGGGTGAGTTCGGGCCGCCGCACGACCCAGTCCCCGGGCCGGTGGATCTGCTCGTCCAGCATCCAGTCCGCGGCCTTGACGAGCGCCGGGTGGTCGGCCGGCACCCCGGCGTCGGCGAGCGCGATGGCGGCGAGGCAGGTGTCCCAGACGGGCGACTGACAAGCCTCGATCATCCGCGAGCCGTCCTCCCGCCAGACGGCGAAACGGTCCAGCGACTCCAGCCCGGCGCGGAGCACGGGGTGGTCGAGGTCGTAGCCCAGGAGGTGGAGGGCGATGACGGAGTAGACCGCGGGTGGCTGGATACCGCCCCAGCAGCCGTCGTTCTCCTGCCGCTCGATGATCCACCGGGCGGCCGCGTCGAGCGCCTTGCGGCGCACTCTGCGGAGTGGGAACTTCCGGTACTGGTGGAGCGCCTTGTCCAGGCGCTGGAAGACACCGTCCCAGCTGGCGGCGGGCGCCAGCGGGCGCGGCGGGTTGGGCCGCGCGGGGTCGGTGTGCAGCTCGTCGAGGGCGAACGGCGCCGGCCGTACGGGGCGCTTCGCCGAGACGACGGTCAGCGGCACGATGGTCTGCCGGGCCCAGCAGCCGAAGTCGTAGATGTTGAGCGGGACCCACTTCGGCAAATACATGATCTCGGGCGGCAGTTCGGGGAGGTCGTCCCACTTCCACCAGCCGAAGAGCGCGAGCCAGATCCGGGTGAAGACACGGGTGGCCGCGATGCCGCCCTGGGCGCGGATCCACTCGGAGGCGGCGGCCATGTGCGGGGCGTCGGGGGCGTCCCCGGCGAGCCGCAGGGCGACATACGCCTCGACGGTGGCGGAGAGCTCTCCCGGTCCGCCGTGGAAGGTGGCCCAGGTGCCGTCCGGCCGCTGCTCGGACCGGATGAAGAGGGCCGCCGCCCGCGTGGTCCTCTCGTCCTGGATCCCCAGGAACTGACGGAGCAGCAGATCTTCGGCGTCCATGGTGACGTTGGTCGCCAGGTCGCCCTTCCACCACCCCTCGGCGTCCTGACGGGCCAGGAGGTGTTCCACGGCCCGGGCCGTGGCCCGCTCGGCGGCCGTCGTGACGGTGGCCCCGTCGGCCGGGAGCGGCGGTGATGCTGTGGTGCTGTCATTGGCCGCGGCTGCGCGGGGCGCGAGGGCCCCGGTGCTTCCGTCGGTCGTCGCTGTCATGGTTTCCCCTTTTTGCAGTGATCTTTCTTCTCTGCCGTGCTGGGGGCTCCGTCGGCCGGCGCTCCATCAAGGCGCCGGCCGGCGACTGCGATCTGTCAGATCGGGTGAATGGTGATCATCTCTTTCGTACGACGACGAAGTCGGCGAGCGCGGTGAGCTGCGCGCGGACCTCGGTGGGCATGTCGACTCCGTTGAGCGCCTCGATAGCGGTGGCGTGCTGGCGGCGGGCTTCCTGGGAGGTCCACTCCCGGCCGCCCGCCTCCTCGATCAACGCCGCGCGGCTGGCGAATTCTTCCTCGTCGAAGTCGGCGGACTGGGCGTCGCTGAGCTTGGCGTCAGCGGCGAGGATGTCGGCGAGCCGGGCCGAGGCCGAGCCGCCCGCCGCGAGCGCGGCGACGACCGGGAGCGACTTCTTGCGCTGGCGCAGGTCGCTCCAGGTCTGCTTGCCGGTGGCCTCCGGGTCGCCCCAGATGCCGAGCAGGTCGTCCACGGCCTGGAAGGCGAGGCCGAGGTGGTAGCCGTACGCCTCCAGGGTGTCGGCCGTGCGGTCGTCGGCGCCGCCGAGGACCGCGCCGATGGAGACGGCGCAGGCGAGCAGGGCGCCCGTCTTGTTGCCCTCCATCTCCAGGCACTCCTCGACGGTGACCCGCTCGCGGTGCTCGTAGGAGATGTCCTGGGCCTGACCGTCGATCAGCTTGCGGGTGGCGGTGGTCAGGCGCCGGGTGGCGCGCCCCGCCTCGACGGTGCCGAGCTCCAGCAGCACCTCGTTCGCGAGCGCGAACAGTGCGTCACCGACCAGGATGGCCTGCTCGGGACCGTACACCTTCCACACGGTGTCGCGGTGCCTGCGCTGCTCGTCGCCGTCCATCAGGTCGTCGTGGAGCAGCGAGAAGTTGTGCACGAGCTCCACGGCGACGGCGCCGGGGATGCCCACCTCGGGGCGGGCGCCGGCGGCCTCGGCCGAGAGCAGGGCCAGAGCGGGGCGCACGGCCTTGCCGCTGTCGCCGTGCGTCGGCCGGCCCTGGGCGTCGATCCAGCCGAAGTGATAGGCGGCGACGGTGTCCATGGGCGGCGCGAGCCGGTTCACGGCAGCACGCAGCACCGGCGTGGCAAGCGTCCGTCCGCGCTCCAGCAGGGCGTTGACGCCTGCGGTGTCGACAGCTGGGATCGCCGAAGTCACGGTCTCTCCTCTGGTGGTCGTGCTCGTACGCGCCCCTTCGCGGGGCGGCACGCCTGGGTGGCTCGCCTCGTTCATGCCGCCTCCCACAAGGGGGTCCGGCGGGAGAGGCCGAGCTCGGAGAGTGCCGCGCCGGCGGCGCTGACACCGCTGCGCACAGCACCCTCCATGGTCGCGGGCCAGCCGGTGGCGGTCCACGCACCGGCCAGGTAGAGGCCGGGCGCGTTCGTGGGGGCGTGCGGCCGTAGCCGGCCGACGCCCGGGGTGGGGGCGAACGTCGCTGTCCGCTCCCGGGTCACGAAGAAGTCCCGTACGCCGGCGCCGCGTGCCGCGGGCAGCAGGCGCTCCAGCTCGGGAAGATAGCGCTCGCGGAGCTCGGCGACGGGCCGGTCGATGTCGTCGTGCGCGGCCGACTGCGAGATGGCCAGGTACTGGCCGCCGCCGGCGCGGTCGCCGAGTCCGGAGGAGTCCGTGCGGTCGAAGACCCACTGCACCGGCGAGCCCAGCGCCGTGAAGAACGGCTGGCGCAGGACTTTGCGGTCGTATACGACGTGGAGGTTGAGGATCGGCGCGGTGCCGATGTCCAGCAGCCGGTCGGGGTCGTCGAGCGCGCCCTCGGGCAGCAGGCCGTGGGCCTCGCGCTGGGGCACGGCGAGCACGACGGTGGCGGCGGCGAGCCGCTCGGCGCCGCCCGGTCCGGCCTCGATGTCGACGTGCCAGCCGCCGTCCTCGGCGCGGGTGATCGCGGTGGCGCGGGTGCGCAGCTCGGTGCGCACGCCGGCCTTGTCGAGGGCGGTGCGGGCGCGGACGTCGTGCAGCTCGCCGAGCGGGACGCGGGCCCAGCCGATGTCGGCGGCGCCCGGCTCGGACAGCAGCCCGGTCTTGAAGACCTTGGCGGCCAGGCCCAGCGAGGACCGGTCGGCGGTGGCATTGAGCGTGGCGACGCCGACGAGGTCCCACAGGGCCTCGATGGCGCGGTCCGACTGGCCGTGGCGGTGCAGCCAGCTCGCGAAGTCCTCGCCGTCCAGGGCGGGATCGTCGAGGTCGAGGCCGCCGAGGGCCAGCGCGGCACGCCCGACCTTGGCCCGCTCGGCGAGCGAGAGGTGCGGGTAGGTGGCGAGGCTCGCGGCGAGGTGCAGGGGCACGGGCAGCTGCGCGCGGCGCAGCCGGCCGAGGCGCGGCCGCCCGGAGGGGTGGCCGATGTCGAGCACGGGGACGTCCAGCCGCTGTTGCAGCGGGGCGAGTCCGGCGGCGTCGACGCGGTCGAGGAACCACCGGTAGGCGGTGCAGCAGCGCAGATAGACGTGCTGTCCGTTGTCGATCGTCAGTTCACCACGGCGGAAGGAGAAGGCGAGCCCGCCCAGTCGTGGGCGGCCCTCGACGAGGGTGACCCGCAGTCCGGCGTCGGCGAGTTCGAGCGCGGCGGTGACACCCGCGAGGCCGCCGCCGATGACCACCGCTGCCGCGCCCACCGGGCGGCCTTCCTCGTCCGAGCGCCGCTGCTCGGACCTCGTCGTCGTCCGTGGAGTCGTCATGCGCCCACCCCCTCGGCTGCTGTCAGTGACGTGTGCGATCGCCGGAGGGTTGCACACTGCCCACCGGTAGGAGTAGGGGGCATCAAGTGCGCCCCCCGGCGGTCCGCCGGTCGACGCTCCGGGCGTCGAGGCCGGACAGGCCGCGCACGGCGACATAGACCTTCTCGCGTCCGGGGAGCGAGACCCGGCCGCGCAGCACCGCCTCGGGGTCCTGGGCGATGCGGTCCAGGAGCCTGCGGTAGATGCCCGACATGGCGGCGACACAGGCGCCGCTGCGGCGGTCGAGCATGGGCAGCAGCTTGGTGCCCTCGGCGAACAGCGCGCGGGCGCGCCGCACTTCGAAGTGCACCAGCCCGGTGAAGTCGGACCCGGCGGGCGGCCGCACGGAGTGGAAGCCCGCGGAGCAGCCGAACTTGGCGAGGTCGTCGGAGGGCAGATAGGTGCGGCCGTTGGCCGCGTCCTCGCGGACGTCGCGCAGGATGTTGGTCAGCTGGAGCGCGAGCCCGAGCGTGTCGGCGTACTCCGCGGCGCGCGCGGCATCCCGTGCGCCTGGCACGGTGCCGAACACCCCGAGCGAGAGCCGTCCGATGGCACCCGCGACACAGCGGCAGTACGCCGCGAGGTCGTCCCAGGTCTCATAGGTCTCCCCGCGCACATCCATCTGCACACCGTCGATGAGCTCGTCGAGCCCGCCGAGCGGGATCGGGAAGCGGCGCGCGGCATGGGTGAGCGCGACGGCCACCGGGTCGGTGTCGTCCTCCTCGACCTTGCCCTCCCTGATGCGGGCGAGCAGCGCCCGGGTCTCCTCGAGCCGGTGCCGCTTCGATTCCGCGTCCAGTGGGCCGTCGCCGATGTCGTCGACCCGCCGCGAGAAGGCGTACAGCGCGGACATGGCGCGCCGCTTGGCGGTCGGCAGAAGCCTGATGCCGTAGCTGAAGTTACCGGCCTGCTGGCCGGTGACTGCCTCGCAGTAGCTGTACGCGGCGAGTACCGGCGCGGACGCGTCTGGCGATCCGTTCACGGTCCCGCTCACCCCTCTCTTCGCAGTGTCGCTCCCACCTCGCGCAGCAGGCTGAGCTTGGTGGGCTTGGGCGGTCCCGGCAGTACGTCGTATCCCGCGGCGGAAACCGCTCTGAGCGCGGCCCTCCCCCCGCCCACGAACCCCGCGAGCAACAGCTTCAACCTGCCGTGGACGCTACCCACCAGGGGGGTGCCTTCATTCAGCAGTTCCCCGGCGCGTTCCGCCTCGTACGCGACCAAGCTGCGCAACGACGCGCCGCTGGTGGGACGGGCGAGGTCGGCCTCGCCGACGCGGAACCGTTTCATGTCCTCGGCCGGGAGATAGACGCGGTCGCGCCCGAGGTCCTCGGCGACGTCCTGCAGGTGTTCGACGATCTGCAGAGCTGTGCAGACCGCGTCCGAGCGGCGGATCCGCTCGGGGCTCGCTGTGCCGGTGATGCCCAGGACCAGGCGGCCGACAGGATTGGCGGACAGCTCGCAGTAGGCGAGCAGATCCTGGTAGGTGGCATAGCGGCGGACGCGCTGGTCCTGCCGGTTCGCCTCGACCAGGCCCAGGAAGGGCTCCGGGGTCAGGCCGCACCGGCGGACGGTCGGCCGCAGGCGGAGCAGCAGGGGGTGGCGCGGTCCGGTGCCGGAGCGGTCGAAGACCCGGCGCAGGTCGGCCTCGAAGGCGTCGAGCATGGCGAGACGGTCGTCGGTCTGCTCGCGGTGGAGGCCGAGCAGTTCGGCGTCGCGGCCGCCGGGGGCGAGATCGCCGTCACCGATGTCGTCCACGAGTCTGGCGAAACCGTAGACGGCCATGAGATCGTCCCGCCAAGCGCGTGGCACGAAGAAGGGCGCCACGGGGAAGTTCTCGTGCGCGGCCTTGTCGAGCACGGCGCGCTCGTGCGCGTCCGTCCCCGCCGTCACCGCGGGCTGCCCGGACCGGGGACGGCGGACACGCCTCGGAGCTGGAGAGTTCCCGTAGCCATTGCCGTCACATCTCCCGTTCTACACTGCCGACCCAGAACATCCCATTTCGGACACGCCGCAGGACAGACCTCCCCTGTCCCCCCCTTGACACCTCCCGCTGACCACCCGCGAAGCCAGCTCAGCGGACGGAGATACACCGGTATCGCCCCGCTTCTCCGCAAATCAGCACGGTACAGCGTACGCCGTACAGGTGTCCGACGCGCGCCCGGGTAGGTGCTTGATCCATACAATGCCACGCGGGGAACGAATCAACCCTGTCAATAAGTGAGTTGATCGTTACGGAAAGGTCAAGACCCCCGCCGGACGCGTCACAGCGGGGGCCTCGGGGGCACTGCCGGTCTCGCCGGACTAGCGGGCCGTCTCCTTCTCGTAGGCCCGTACGACTTCCTCCGTGGGGCCGTCCATGAGCAGCTGGCCGTGTTCGAGCCAGAGCACGCGGTCGCAGGTGTCGCGGATGGACCGGTTGTTGTGGCTCACGAGGAAGACCGTGCCGGCGCCCTTGCGCAGCTCCCGGACGCGGGCCTCGGAGCGCTTCTGGAACGACCGGTCGCCGGTGGCCAGCGCCTCGTCGATCATCAGCACGTCGTGGTCCTTGGCCGCCGCGATGGAGAACCGCAGGCGGGCCGCCATGCCGGAGGAGTAGGTGCGCATGGGCAGGGTGATGAAGTCGCCCTTCTCGTTGATGCCCGAGAAGTCGACGATCTCCTGGTAGCGCTCGCGGATCTGCTCCCGGCTCATGCCCATCGCCAGACCGCCGAGCATCACGTTCTTCTCGCCCGTGAGGTCGTTCATCATGGCCGCGTTGACGCCCAGCAGCGAGGGCTGGCCGTCGGTGTAGACCTTGCCGCGCTCGGTGGGCAGCAGCCCGGCGATCGCCTTCAGGAGGGTCGACTTGCCGGAGCCGTTGGACCCGATGAGGCCGATCGCCTCGCCGCGGTAAGCGGTGAAGCTCACACCCTTGACGGCGTGCACCTCGCGGACGCCCGCGTTGGGCTTGCGGCGGATGAGCCGGTTGAGGGCCGCGGTGGCGCTGCCCCGGCCCGTGTTGCCGCCGTAGACGCGGTAGACGATGTGCACGTCGTCCGCGATCACGGTCGGCACCTGGGAGGTCGACATGGGCGCCTTCGCGACGCTGTGCTGCTCAGCCACGGCCGTACTGCTCCTCAGCCTTCCAGAAGAACACGAAGCCCCCGATGCCGATCAGCAGCGACCAGCCGACCGCCAGCGCCCACACGTGCTGCGGCAGGTCGATGTGCTTGTGCGCGGCGTGGCCGCTGATCAGCGAGGAACGCATCAGGTTGATGAAGACGGCCGCCGGGTTCGCGCTCAGCACGTCGATGAGCCAGCCCGGGGAGTGCTGCTTCTTCAGCGCCTCGACCAGGTTGTACATCACGCCGGACGCGTACATCCAGGTGCGCAGGATGAACGGCAGCAGCTGGGCCAGGTCCGGGGTCTTGCTGCCCGCGCGGGCCAGGATCATCGCCAGGCCGGTGTTGAAGACGAACTGCAGCGCCAGCACCGGGACGATCAGCAGCCAGGACAGCTGCGGGGTGTGCCCGAAGCCGAGCAGGAAGAGGAAGAGCACCACCATCGAGAACATCAGCTGCTGGAGCTGCTGCAGCGCGAAGGAGATCGGCAGTGCCGCCCGGGGGAAGTGCAGGGCCCGCACCAGCCCCAGATTGCCGGAGATCGACCGGACGCCCGACATCGCCGAGCTCTGGGTGAAGGTGAAGACGAAGATGCCCGTCACCAGGAACGGGATGTACGTCTTGATGCCCATGCCCTTGCTCTGGCCCATCAGCAGGCCGAAGATCAGGAAGTACACCGTGGCGTTCAGCAGCGGGGTCGCCACCTGCCACACCTGGCCCAGCTTGGCCTGACTGTACTGAGCGGTCAGCTTGGCGCGGGAGAAGGCGACGATGAAGTGCCGTCGGTCCCACAGCTGCCGCGCGTACTCCACCAGTCCGGGCCGGGCACCGCTCACCGCGAGGCCGTACTTCTGGGCCAGCTCGGCGGCGGAGAGTCCGTCGTCGGGTGTCGGCGGGGCACTCATGGCGACCGCACTGTCGTGCGTTGTCTCGCTCACAGTTGACACTTTCGTCCTCAAGGTGCGCTCCCGGGGCCGGGCCCCGGTTCGCGCCTGATGCTCATCGACAAGAGCTTGTCAGATCACGGGAGGGCGACCCAGTCGGGTCAGGCGCCACACGGTACGCCACTTCATGGGACGGCGTGGGCCGCACGGCGTCGACCAGCCCTCCCGGAAGCCGCCGAACCAGGCGCGCAGCGCGGGCAGCGAGGGCCGCCGCGCCAGGGTCAGCAGCAGCCACACCCCCACGTAGACCGGGACGAGGGGGGCGGGCAGATTGCGCCGCGCCAGCCAGACGCGGTTGCGGGCGACCATCCGGTGGTAGACCGCGTGCCGGCTCGGGGCCGTCGTCGGGTGGTGCAGCACCATGTCCGCGCGGTAGTCGATCATCCAGCCCGCGTCGAGGGCCCGCCAGGCGAGGTCGGTCTCCTCGTGCGCGTAGAAGAAGTCGTCGGGCAGCCCGCCGACCTCGGCGAAGACCCGGGTACGGGCGGCGTTGGCGCCCCCGAGGAAGGTCGTCACCCGCGAGGACCGCAAGGGGTCCGAGGCGCGCAGCCGGGGTACGTGGCGGCGCTGGGTGACCCCGGTGTCGGGGTCGGCGATGCGGAAGCTGATGATGCCCAGCCGCGGGTCGTCCGTGAACGCCCGCCGGCACAGCTCCGCCGTGTCCTGGCCCGGCAGCAGTCCGTCGTCGTCCAGGAAGAGCAGCACGTCGACGTCGCGCCCGGCGGGGCCGAACGCCTCGATGCCGACGTTCCGGCCGGCCGGGATGCCGACGTTCTCGGACAGCTCGACCGTCCGCACCGTCAGTCCGGGCACGGCGAGCGGGGGCAGCGGGGAGCCGTTGCCGACGACGACGACCTCGATCGGGTCGCCGTCCTGCTTGGCCACGGACTCCAGCAGCGCGCGCAGCTCGGCGGGGCGGTTGCCCATGGTGAGGACGACCGCGCCGACCTTCAGTGAGGGGGCACTCATTTGAGCCTGCTCGAAGCGAGGATGGACACGAGGTGCAGCACAGTCTGCAGGACGGCGACGGCCGCGAGCAGGACGACCGCGATCCTGGTGAACAACAGGTCGTGATGGAAGAAGTCCGCGATGCCGGCCACCAGGATCACCAGCGACGCCTCGACGCCGCCGACGAGCCGGTGGAACTTCAGCGCGGCCGCGGCCTTGCGGGCCAGCGCCATGCCGGACGAGCGGGGCGTGGCCGCGGAGTCCTCCACGGCCGCCATGCCGCTGCGGGCGCGGGCCACGTCGACCAGGTCGGTCTCGGCCTTGATCAGGATCGCGCCGAGCGCGGCGACCGTGCCGAGGAACGCCCACTGCCACTGGGTGGCGGCGCCGTCCTTGTGGAAGACGTCCGCCGCGCGGATGCCGAAACCCACCAGAAGAGCGGCCTCGGAGAGGTAGTGCCCCACCCGGTCGAGGTAGACACCGGTCGTCGAGGTGACCTTGCGCCAGCGCGCGAGCTCGCCGTCGACGCAGTCCAGCAGCAGGTACAGCTGGATGAGCAGCATGCCCAGGATCGCGCCGGTGAGGCCCGGCACCAGCAGGGCCGCGCCCGCCGCCACGCCGGCGAGGATCATCAGGCCGGTGTACTGGTTGGGCGTGAGCCTGCTGTTCAGCAGCACCCGGGTGCAGCGCAGCGAGACCTCGCGCATGTACAGGCGCCCGGCCCAGTGCTCACCGCTGCGCCGGTCCTTGAGGCCGCCGGGGTGCACGACCGGACGGAGTTCAGCTAGTGACGGTTTTGGCATAGTCGGCGTAAGCGTCCCTGATCTGGTCGGTGGAGAGGGCGAGGTGCTCCAGGATCGTGTAGCGCCCGGGGCGGGTCTGCGGGGCGAACTCCACGGCCCGCACGAACTCCTCGGTGCTGAAGCCGATCTCCTGCGGCAGCACCGGCAGCCCGTGGCGGCGCAGCACCTCGACCATCAGCGCGGACTCCGCGCGGGCTCCGCGCAGGTACATCGCGAAGGCCGCGCCGAGGCCGCACTGCTCGCCGTGGCTGGCGGCCCGCTTGGGGTAGAGCAGGTCGAAGGCGTGGTTGATCTCGTGGCAGGCGCCCGAGGCGGGGCGGCTGTCGCCGGCCACCGACATCGAGATGCCGGTGAGGACCAGGCCCTCGGCCAGCACCTGGAGGAAGCCGTCGTCGCCGACGCCGCCGGGGTGGCGCAGCACGGCCTCGCCGGCCTGCCGGGCCATGGCGGCGGCCAGGCCGTCGATCGACTCGCCCGTCTCGCGGTGGGAGAGCTCCCAGTCCGCGACGGAGGAGATGTTGGAGATCGCGTCGCCGATGCCGGACCGGACGAACCGGGCCGGGGCCTCGCGGATGACGTCGAGGTCGATGACCACGGCGATGGGGTTGGGCACGCCGTAGGAGCCGCGGCCCGCGTCGTTGTCGAGGGTGGCGACCGGCGAGCAGAGGCCGTCGTGCGACAGGTTGGTCGCGACGGCCACCAGCGGCAGGCCGACCCGCGCGGCGGCGTACTTCGCGCAGTCGATGATCTTGCCGCCGCCGAGGCCCACGACCGCGTCGTAGTGCCCCTTCTTCATGGCGTCGCCCAGCTTGATCGCGTCGTCCAGCGTGCCGCCGCCGACCTCGTACCAGGTGGCGCCGGGCAGCGCCGGGGCGAGCCGCTCGCGCAGCACCGCCCCGGAGCCGCCGCTGATGGCGATGGCCAGCTTGCCGGAGCTGGAGATGCGCTGGTCGGCGAGGACGCCGGCCAGATCGTCCAGCGCTCCGGCGCGGATGTCGACGACGACCGGCGAGGGGATGAGCCTCGTCAGTACTGGCACGCGATCCCCCGGCCCTTGGCGAGGTCGTCGTGGTTGTCGATCTCGACCCACTTGACGTCGCCGATGGGCGCCACGTCGACCTTGAAGCCGCGGTTGACGAGCTCCTGGTAGCCGTCCTCGTAGTAGAGGTCGGGGTCGCGCTCGAAGGTGACCTTGAGGGCGTCGGCCAGCTCGGCGGCGGCCTCGCCCTCGATCAGGGTGACACCGATGTACTCGCCGGTCGCCTCGGCCGGATCCATCAGCTTGGTGATGCGCTGGACGCCCTTGTCGGGGTCCACGACGACCTTCATCTCCTCGTCGGCCAGCTGCTTGACCGTGTCGAGGGCGAGGATGATCTTCTGGCCGTTGCCGCGGGCGGCGAGCAGGGTCTTCTCGACGGAGACGGGGTGCACGGTGTCACCATTGGCGAGGATCACGCCGTCCTTGAGGGCGTCCCGGCCGCACCACAGGGAGTAGGCGTTGTTCCACTCCTCGGCCTTGTCGTTGTCGATCAGGGTGAGGCTCAGGCCGTACTTGGCCTCCAGGGCCTCCTTGCGGGCGTACACCGCCTCCTTGCGGTAGCCCACGATGATCGCGACCTCGGTCAGACCGATCTCGGCGAAGTTGGCCAGAGTGAGGTCGAGGATGGTCGTATCGCCGTCCACCGGCACCAGGGCCTTGGGCAGAGTGTCGGTGTAGGGACGCAGACGCCGTCCGGCGCCGGCGGCCAGCACGAGGCCGATCATGCGGGTTCTCCTGATTCGTCGTGTACTGCGGGCGCCCCGGAGGACACCCAGAAGCGGATGCTCTCGATGAGCACCGTGAGCGCGATGGCGGTCGCGAGGACCGTCAGCGCGATCGTGAAACCTTGGTCGTGCCACAGGGCGGCGGCGATCGAGACCGCCAGGATCCGCCCCTCGTGCCCGCCGATCGCCCGCACCAGCCAGTGCGGGGGCGCCCCGGTGCCACCGCGGATGCGGTACACCGTGTCGTAGTGATGGTAGGCGACCGCGGCCACCAGGCCGAAAGCCGCGGGCAGGGCCCCGGGGACGCCGGAGGTGGCGGCGAGGGCGAGGATCATGCCGTACTCGGCGGCCCGGAACACCGGCGGTACGAGCCAGTCGAGCGGGCCCTTGAGCGGGTGCGCGACGGCCACCCCGGCGAGGATCGCGTAGACGACGGCCTGCGGCACGGCCCGCCAGGTGCCCACCGAGTGCGCGACCAGCGGCCAGACGAAGAGCGCGGCGGTCCCGAGCAGCGCCCAGTAGGGGGCGCTGTAGGTGCCGGCCGCCATCGTCCGGCCGAGCGTGCGGCTAGCGAGCTGTGCGAGGGGCCCGGAGTCGGCGAGGTCGGCGAGCGCCCGGGCGGCGCGGTCGGTGCGGCGGGCCTTCCTGGTCAGGGAGCGCAGCACGCGGCCCGCGGTGGTGTAGCAGGCGGCCAGCGCGCAGCCGATGAGCAGGGCGCAGAAGACGACGCGGGGCGTGGTGAGGGCGGTGAGGACCGCGATCATCGCCCAGCGCTCGCCGATGGGCAGCACGATCATGCGGCGGGCCCAGACCGTCCAGCCGACGCTGTCGAGCCGGTCGGAGAGGGCGGCGGTGGGGCTGGTGTTGGCCGCGGCGTCGTGGTTGGCCTCGTTGAAGGAGAAGTCGACGACGTGGCGGCAGGTCTGGAGGACCATCGCGCCCAGCGCGAGCGCCCAGACGTCGTCGGTGCCGCCGCCGCGGGCCGCGCCGACGGCGAGGCCCGCGTAATAGGCGTATTCCTTGGCGCGGTCGAAGGTCGCGTCGAGCCAGGCGCCGAGCGTGGAGTACTGCAGGGAGTAGCG
The DNA here is from genome assembly GCF_055558795.1 of Streptomyces sp. NPDC025618. Lineage (NCBI taxonomy): Bacteria > Bacillati > Actinomycetota > Actinomycetes > Kitasatosporales > Streptomycetaceae > Streptomyces > Streptomyces sp. NPDC025618. Next base: position 166,582 of record NZ_JBVHLW010000009.1, read on the forward strand.
GGCCAGCTGGCCGTCCGTGCAGTCCAGGACGAAGGAGAAGAGGAGCAGCACGCCCGCGGCGACGAAGCCGGGCCGGGTGCCGGTGGCCGCGCAGCCCGCCGCGATCAGGGCGGTGAGCAGGGAGGCCGTGGTGACCTGGTTGGGGGTCAGGCCGCGGCGGGCGCACCAGCGCGCGAGGTAGCGGGAGTACGGGCTGATGAAGAAGGTGGTGAAGAAGCCGTCGCGGGACTTCACGGCGGAGCGCAGCCGTACGGCCTCGTCGTCGACGGACCGGACGTCGGCCTCGGCCTTGGCCCGGATGTCGGCGTCGGCCGGCACGGTGGCGACCAGGACGCCGAGGTCGGGGCGGTGCGGGGCGACGCCCTCGGCCTCCAGCCGGTGGGCGAGGGCGTCGGGCAGGGCGGCCTCGGGGCCGTCCTCCGGCAGGGCCGCTCCGGTGGCCGCGCGCGCCAGGGCGGCGCGGGCCTCGGGCCGCGCGGTCAGCGCGCCCTCGACGGCGGCGGCGGGGAAGCGGGGGTCGGTGAGCGCCAGGCGCAGGGCGTGGACGTGACCCACGAAGCGGGCGTCGACGAGCGCGACCCGCTCCTCGGCGGGGACGGCGGCGAGCTCGGTGGTGACGGCGGCGGCGTCAGCGGCCACGCGTACGCGAAAGCCCAGGGACCGCAGGTCCTCCTCCAGGGAGGAGCCGACAGGCGGCGAACCGGTGACGATGGCGGTCGACAGACGAACTCACTCCTTGGAAGCGGATGCGGCCGCCTCGGTCCGCGGGGCGTCCGGGCAGCGGGCGTGGCACGCGCCGGCCTTACGGGGCGGGCGGCGTGCGGGCACGTCGGCAGAGGCTATCGGATCAACGGAAGGTGCCGTTCACCGCACGTGTGCCCGGGCTTCCCCGACACTGACTGGACGCTCGGGCCGCCTGTGGGGTTCCGGGAGGCGTGCGGAAGGGGGGCACCGCGGGGGCGGACAGAGGTGAAGGGACAGGACCCTTGCCCGGGCTGGATTAGGGTGCCGACATGACATGGCTGATCACAGGTGGAGCCGGGTACATCGGGGCGCACGTGGCGCGGGCGATGGTGGACGCCGGGGAGCGCGTCGCCGTGCTGGACGACCTGTCCACGGGCGTGGCCGGACGGCTGCCCGCGGAGTGCGCGCTGGTGCGGGGCTCCGTGCTGGACCGTGAGCTCCTGGACCGCACGTTCGCCGGGCTGGAGGTCACCGGTGTGGTGCACCTGGCGGCGAAGAAGCAGGTCGGGGAGTCGGTGGAGAAGCCGCTCCTGTACTACCGGGAGAACCTGCACGGCCTGACGGTCCTGCTGGAGGCGGTGGTCGCGGCGGGCGTCGGGAGCTTCGTCTTCTCCTCCTCCGCCGCCGTCTACGGCATGCCGGACGTCGGCCTCGTCACGGAGGAGACGCCGTGCCTGCCGATGAACCCCTACGGCGAGACCAAGCTCGCCGGTGAGTGGCTGGTCCGCGCCACCGGGGCCGCGCACGGGCTGTCCACCGCGTGCCTGCGCTATTTCAACGTGGCGGGCGCGGCCGTGCCGGAGCTGGCCGACACCGGGGTCTACAACATCATCCCGATGATGTTCGACCGGCTCACGCGGGGCGAGAGCCCGCGCATCTTCGGTGACGACTACGACACACCCGACGGCACCTGTGTCCGTGACTACATCCACATCGAGGACCTGGCCACCGCCCACCTGGCGGCCGCCCGGCGGCTCGCGGAGCGGCCGGGCACGGGCGACCTCACGCTGAACGTGGGCACGGGCAGCGGTGTGTCCGTACGGGAGATGGCGGACCTGATCGCCGAGGTGACCGGCCGCGCGGAGCCCGCGCCCGTCGTCGAGCCGCGCCGTCCGGGTGATCCGGCGCGTGTCGTCGCCTCGAACGAACTGATCGCGAAGGAGCTCGGCTGGAGCCCGGTGCACGGGGTGCGGAGCATGGTCGCCTCGGCCTGGGAAGGCTGGTGCCACCACCATCGCGAGGCCCGCTCCTGACCGGTCGCCGCAGGTCGGACCCATGACCGTCCCTGTTGGCATCGCCGCAGGTCAGAGCATATGACAACGGTGTTCAGTGCCGCGTTGCCCGATACCCCCCACCCGTAGTTCACTGGGTGCCCGGCCGGCGTCCGCCTGCCGGGCGGGCATCGTTTCGTAAGGCGGCTTCCATGGGCGCAGGGCACGACCACGGCCATTCGCACGGACCCCCGCCCGGGGCGACCGGCACGGCCGCCGCGGCCTACCGGGGCCGGCTGCGGATCGCGCTGGGCATCACCCTGACGGTGCTCGTCGCGGAGATCGTCGGCAGCGCGCTGACCGGCTCGCTGGCACTGCTCGCGGACGCCGGGCACCTGGCGACCGACGCGGTCGGGGTGGGCATGGCGCTGGTGGCGATCCACTTCGCCAACCGGCCGCCCGGCGGCCGCCGCACCTACGGCTACGCCCGTGCGGAGATCCTGGCCGCCCTGCTGAACTGTCTGCTGCTGCTCGGCGTGGGCGGTTTCATCCTCTTCGAGGCGATCAAGCGGCTGGCCAGCCCCACCGAGGTGCCCGGCGGCACGACGGTGGTCTTCGGCCTGGTCGGTGTGGTGGCCAACCTGATCTCGCTGGCCCTGCTGATGCGCGGCCAGAAGGAGAGCCTCAATGTGCGCGGGGCGTTCCTGGAGGTCCTCTCGGACGCCCTGGGCTCCCTGGCCGTGGTGATCTCCGCCCTGGTCATCATGGCCACGGGCTGGACGCAGGCGGACCCCGTGGCGTCCCTGCTGATCGGCCTGATGATCGTGCCCCGCACGCTCAAGCTGCTGCGGGAGGCGCTGGACGTCCTGCTGGAGGCGGCCCCCAAGAACGTCGACATGGACGAGATCCGGTCACACATCATGGCGCTGCCCGGGGTGGCCGACCTGCACGATCTTCATGTGTGGACGATCACATCCGGGATGCCGGTGCTGTCGGCGCACGTGGTCGTCGACCACGTGACGCTGGACTCGGCCGGACACGAGAAAATGCTCCACGACCTGCAGGGCTGCCTCGGCGAGCACTTCGACGTCGAGCACTGCACCTTCCAGCTGGAGCCCGGCGGCCACGCGGCGCACGAGGCGCGACTCTGTCATTGACGCCACGACGGCGTACGGCAGACTTGAGGGTCGAAGACCGACTACGAGGATGGTCAATGCCGATCACACCTGCCAAGGGCCTGTCCGCCGACGACTCGACGGTTCCCACCTCCGACGGCACAGCTGAACCGATCATGCTGGAACTGGTCGACGAGTCCGGCAGAACCATCGGCACGGCCGAGAAGCTCTCCGCGCACATCGCCCCCGGGCGGCTGCACCGCGCCTTCTCGGTCTTCCTCTTCGACGAGCAGGGGCGGCTGCTGCTCCAGCGCCGGGCGCTCGGGAAGTACCACTCCCCCGGCGTCTGGTCCAACACCTGCTGCGGCCACCCCTATCCGGACGAGCCGCCGTTCGTCGCGGCGGCCCGCCGCACGGGCGAGGAGCTGGGCGCCGCGCCCTCGCTGCTGCGCGAGGCGGGCACCGTGCGCTACAACCACCCCGACCCGGCGTCGGGCCTGGTCGAGCAGGAGTTCAACCACCTCTTCGTGGGCACCGTGAGCGCGGCGCTGCGCCCGGACCCGGAGGAGGTCGAGGAGACGGCCTTCGTGACCCCGGCCGAGCTCGACGAGCTGCGGGAGAAGTTCACGTTCTCGGCGTGGTTCATGGATGTGCTGGACACCGCGCGTCCGGTGGTGCGCGAGATCACCGGGGACGCAGCGGGCTGGTAGCCGGCGTGCCGAGCGGCAGGGCGGCCCAGACCACCTTGCCGCCGCTCGCGGTGTGCTCGACGTCGCACAGGCCGCCGGCCTCGTCCGAGATGGTCTTGACCAGCAGCAGGCCCCGGCCGCCGATGCGGTCGTCGTCCGCCTCCAGGGGCTTGGGCCGGTACGGGTGGTCGTCCTCGACGGCCACCCGTACCCAGTGCGGGCCGATGGAGACCTCCACGGCGACCTCGGGCGAGAGCAGCGCGGCGTGCTGCACGGCGTTGGTGACCAGCTCGGAGACGATCAGCAGCAGGCCGTGCAGGAGGTCGTCGCGCAGCGGCACCCGCTGACGGCCCAGCAGGTCGCGGACGGCGTGTCTGGCGCGGGGCACGGAGGAGTCCCGTGCGGGAGCGGTGAACCGCCAGGCGCCGTCGAACTCGATCGGTCTGCGCGGCGGCGGGACCTGTCCCGGTTCGGGCGGAACGCTCCCGAGGATCTCCATGTCCGATACCAACCCCTCACCGTGGTCGACCGCCCCTCGAGTGTTGGGAACGTAAGGGTCCGCACCGGCATTCTGAACACAAGTCAGCGCCTATCGACGGGATTTGATCGCGTGCGTATGCCAGCGTCACCCACGCGACTGTTCCTGGCCGCCCTGGCCGCTGTTCGCTGAACGATCCGGAACACCTTCTTCCGAGACCGCCTCCGAGACCAGGCCGACGACCCGGCGGCCCCCGACCCCGAGGGCAATCAGGCCGAGCCCGTCGAAGAGCAGGGCGAGGGAGAAGAAGGTGCCGATCACATAGCGGCTGCTGTGCGGCCAGTCACCGAGCACCAGGATGCCCAGCAGCAGCCCGAAGGCGCCCTGCACGAGCGTCCAGCCCATCTGCGGGCCGCGCACCACCAGGCTGCCCACCAGCCGGAAGACGCCGCCGGTCAAAAAGAGCAGCGCGGCGAACATCGTCAGGCCCACGGCCGCGACCTCGGGCCGCCGGATCACCACCACGCCCGCGGCGATGTTCAGCGCCGCGACCACCACGCCGAGCCAGAAGAAGCTGCTGCCCCGCGACTGGACGGCGTGCACCAGGCCGACGAGCCCGCCGAGCAGCAGCAGCCAGCCGAAGAGAAGCATCGTGGTGAGGGTCGCGAACCCCACATAGGCCAGCCCCACCAGCCCGGCGAGCACCAGGATCCCGCCCAGCAACGCCAGCACCCCGAAATTGCGGCTGAGCCTGTGGCCCGGTGACCGCCTTGTGCCCCTGGACATGAGCGCCTCCTCGTAGCGCCCCCTTTTTTGATCATAGGTCGGATCATGGAATCGCGCCCGGATAGCATCCGGACCATGGAGCCCGCACTGCATCTGGACATCGCCGACGGCACCGCGACCGTCCGTATCGCCAACCCCGCCAAGCGGAACGCCATGACCAACGGCATGTGGCGGGCCCTGCCCGGCCTGCTGGAGCGCTGCGCGGCCGAGGAGGCGGTACGCGTCCTGGTGCTCACCGGCGAGGGCGACACCTTCTGCGCGGGCGCCGACATCTCCTCGCTCACCGACGGCGGCGAGGGCTCCCGCGATCTGGCCGTCGCGGCCGAGGAGGCGCTGGCCGCCTTCCCCAAGCCGACGCTCGCGGCCGTCCGCGGCTACTGCGTGGGCGGTGGCGTCCAGCTCGCGGCCGCCTGCGACCTGCGCTTCGCGGCGGAGGGCGCGTCCTTCGGGGTGACCCCGGCGCGGCTGGGGATCGTCTACGCGGCGTCGTCCACCCGGCGGCTGGCCGCCCTGGTGGGGCCGTCGACGGCCAAGTACCTGCTGTTCTCCGCCGAGTTGATCGACACCGAACGGGCACTGCGCACCGGCCTGGTGGACGAGGTGTGGCCGGCGGAGTCGCTCGGGGAGCGGGTGGCGGAGTTCGCGCGGGTGCTGGCGTCGCGGTCGCTGCTCACACAGGTGGCGGCGAAGGAGTTCACCGCGGCGGAAGGGGACGCGCGGTGGGAGCACTGGGCGCGGGAGGCCCGCGGCAGCGGTGAGGCGGCGGAAGGCGCCGCGGCGTTCCTGGAGCGACGGGCTCCGCGGTTCGCCTGGCGGGTGCCCGGTCCGGCCTGACGGCCGCGGGGGGGGGGGGGGGGGGGGGGAGCGTAATTTCTCCCCCACCCATCTCCCTCGGCCCCCCCCACCCTCCCCCCCCCGCCGCTCGTCGCTCCCTTATGCAACCTTCCCCCCCCCCCC
>NZ_JBVHLW010000009.1:172571-222633 GCF_055558795.1 Streptomyces sp. NPDC025618
TCGTCGGGGAGGAGTCAGTACCTCTCGTCGCGGCCGAGGGGGGGGGGCGCCCCCCCCCCCCCCCCTCCCCCCCCCCCCCCGTGCCCGTGGGCCCGTGGGAGTGGTCCCGCGCGGCGGTGGGCCGCCGGGTCAGAGCTTTCGCGCCCGCCACTCCGCCACGAGGTCCGCGGGCGCCTTCTGCGGCGAGCCCGCGTCGTACGGCGGCTGCGGGTCGTACTCGATGAGGAGTTGCAGCGCCTGGGCCGTGCGGTCGCCCGCGATCCGGCCGGCCAGTGTGAGGCCCATGTCGATGCCGGAGGAGACGCCCGCCGCGGTCACGTACTTCCCGTCGGTGACGACCCGCTCGCCGGTGGACTCGACGCCGTACGACGCCAGTTCCTCCAGGTGCAGCCAGTGCGAGGTGGCCCGGCGGCCCGTCAGCAGGCCGGCGGCGGCGAGGACCAGGGAGCCGGTGCACACGGACGTCGTCCAGGACGTGGTGCGGTCGACCGCCCGCAGCCACTCCCGCACGGCCTCGGACCCTCTCGGCCCGCTCGTGTCGGGCGCGCCGGGCACCACGACGATGTCGGGGCGCGTGACCTCGGCGAGCGAGGCGTCGGCGACCATGGCGAGCCTGCCGCTGTCGTTGCGCAGCGTGCCGGGTTCCTCGGCGACGAAGACGGCCTCGGCGCCGGGGAGGTTGCCGAGCACCTCGTAGGGGCCCACGGCGTCCAGGGCGGTGAAGCCGGGGTAGAGCAGGATGGCGATCTGCACGATCGTCCTTTCGTACGGAACGGGCCGGCTCAGGCCGGGGTCAGCGGGCGGAAGCGGCGGCGGTATTCGGCCGGGGAGGCTCCCAGGGCGCGGATGAAGGCGCGGCGCATCGCCTCGGGCGTGCCGTAGCCGCACGCCCGCGCGACGGCCTCGACAGCGTCGGCGGTGTCTTCGAGCAGCCGGCGCGCGGCTTCCAGCCGGACCCGGTCGACGTAGCGTCCGGGCGTCATCCCGACCTCGCTGTGGAAGGCGCGGGCGAAGTGCCGGGGCGACAGGCCGGCGCGGGCGGCGAGCGCGTCGACGGAGAGGTCGGCCTCCAGGTTCTCCACGACCCAGTGCTGGATGTCGCGCAGGGGCGCCCGCTGTGCGGTCTGGACGGCCAGCTGGGCGCTGAACTGCGTCTGGTTGCCCGGGCGGCGCAGGAAGACGATGAGCCTGCGGGCGACGGCGAGCGCCGGCTCCCGGCCCAGGTCCTCCTCCACGAGGGCGAGCGCGAGGTCGATGCCCGCGGTGACGCCGGCGGCGGTGGCGATCTTTCCGTCGCGTACGTAGATGGGTTCGGGCTCCACGCGGATCGCGGGATAGCGCTCGGCGAGGCCGGCGCAGTAGGCCCAGTGGGTCGTCGCGCGCCGCCCGTCGAGCAGCCCGGCCTCGGCGAGCAGGAACGCGCCCGTGCACACCGACACGATGCGTTCGGCGCGCGGGGCGCACTCGCGCAGCCAGTCGACGAGCCGGGGATCGGCGGCGCGGGTGCCGGTCCCGCCCGGGACGACCAGGGTGTGCGGGACCTCCGCCGAGCGCAGGGACGTGTCGGGCGTCAGCCGCAGGCCGCTGCTGGTGCGGACCGCCCCGCCGTCGACGGTGGCGGTACGGAGCTCGTAGAGATCCGGGTCGCCGGCCACGAAGGCCGCGCGGTCGAACACTTCGAGGGGGCCTGTGACATCGAGGCTCTGCACCCCCTCGAAGAGGGGGAAGAGCACGGTGCGGCGAGGTGTCATGCGCACCATGCTCACCGGGGTCCGGCGCGTCCGCAATGACGAAGTTCCCACCTTTTCTGCCATGGCCGCCGGCCCTCCCCCGGATCTTCCCGCCGTACCGACCAGTCGGTAACGTGCAGCCATGACCACTTCCCAGCGTCTGCCCGAGGGCGCCGCGCGCCGCTGTCACCACGTCGTGAACCCCCTCCACTCCCTCGTCTACTTCTCCCCGGACACCCACCGGGAGTTCACGGCCCTGGGCGTCGAGGACCGCCCCGCCGTCAACTTCGCGGCGCGCGCCGCCGCGTTCGGGCGGGTGGGCGCCGGTGTGGTGGCGGCCGCGTTCTACAACTACAAGTACGAGCTGGTGGCCCGGCACGTCCCGGCCGTCTGGGACACCGTCGCGCCCGAGGACGCGATCGCCGCCCGGCTGCGTGCCGCCGACGCGACCCTGCGCCGCCTGCTCGGCGACGACACCGTCGCCTCGCCGGAGATGGCCGAGGCCGCCCGCCTCGCGCTGCGCGCGACCGAGGGCTGCGCCCGGGGCGGCCGCCCGCTGTACGCCGCCCACGCCGGCCTGCCCGTGCCGGACGCGCCGCACCTCACCCTCTGGTACGCCGCGACACTGCTGCGCGAACACCGCGGCGACGGCCATGTGATGGCGCTCGTCCAGGCCGGACTCGACCCGGTGGAGGCCCTTGTCAGCCACGGCGCGACCGGCCGCGGCATGACCCGCAAGTGGCTGCTGGCCACCCGCGGCTGGAGCGAGGACGAGCTGGACGCGGGCCGGGACCGGCTGCGGCGGCGCGGACTGCTCGACGCCGAGGGTGAGTTGACGGAGGCGGGCAGCACGCTGCGCGAGGAGCTGGAGGGCACCACGGACCGCCTGGACGCGGGCCCGTACGAGCACCTGGGCGCGGCGGGCACCGAGCGCCTCACCGAGCTGGCGACCGCCTTCACCACGGCGGCGCTCGGCGCGGGCGGCTTCCCCGCGGACCTGCTCGGCAAGGGCTGAGCGCCGGGGCCGCGAGGCTCGCGCGGGCGCTGTCGGTGGCACCTGCCACAATGCAGATCGCAGCTCGAGGAGAAAGCGGAGCGTGATCGTGACGGCAGCGGGTGCGTCGACCGAGGACAGGATCGCAGGCAGGATCGCCGAGGAGCTCGGCGTCCGGGAGCGGCAGGTGAAGGCCGCCGTCGACTTGCTCGACGGCGGCTCGACCGTGCCCTTCATCGCCCGCTACCGCAAGGAAGCGACCGAAATGCTCGACGACGCGCAGCTGCGCGCCCTCGAGGAACGGCTGCGCTATCTGCGGGAGCTGGAGGACCGCCGCACGGCGGTCCTGGACTCCGTGCGCGCGCAGGGCAAGCTCGACGCGGCGCTGGAGGAGCGGATCCGCACCGCCGACTCCAAGGCCCGGCTGGAGGACATCTATCTGCCCTTCAAGCCCAAGCGGCGCACCAAGGCGCAGATCGCCCGGGAGGCCGGGCTGGAGCCGCTCGCGGACGGGCTGCTGGGCGACCCGGGCGTCGAGCCGCTCGCCGCGGCGGCCGCCTTCGTCTCCGCCGAGCGCGGGGTGGCCGACGCCGCGGCCGCGCTGGAGGGCGCCCGCGCCATCCTGACCGAGCGCTTCAGCGAGGACGCCGACCTGATCGGCGAGCTGCGCGAGCGCATGTGGACGCGCGGCCGCGTCGCGGCCAAGGTGCGGCCGGGCAAGGAGGAGGCGGGCGCGAAGTTCGCCGACTACTTCGACTTCGCCGAGCCCTTCACCGCGCTGCCCTCGCACCGGGTGCTGGCCATGCTGCGGGGCGAGAAGGAGGAGGTCCTCGACCTCACCCTGGAGCCGGAGGAGCCGTCGGCCGCCGAGGGCCCCACCGCGTACGAGCAGGCCATCGCCCGGCGGTTCGGCATCGTCGGGCGCGGCCGCCCGGCCGACAAGTGGCTGGCCGACACGGTGCGCTGGGCCTGGCGCACCCGCGTCCTCGTCCATCTCGGCATCGACCTGCGGCTGCGGCTGCGCCAGGCCGCCGAGGACGAGGCGGTCCGGGTCTTCGCCGCGAACCTCCGCGACCTGCTCCTCGCCGCCCCCGCGGGCACGCGCGCCACGATGGGCCTCGACCCCGGTTTCCGCACGGGCGTGAAGGTCGCCGTCGTGGACGCGACCGGCAAGGTCGCCGCGACGGAGACCATTTATCCGCATGTGCCGCAGCAGAAGTGGGACGCCTCGCTGGCGACGCTCGCCCGGCTCGCGCGCGAGCACGGCGTGGAGCTGATCGCGATCGGCAACGGCACGGCGTCGCGCGAGACCGACAAGCTCGCCGCCGACCTGATCGCGCGCCACCCGGAGCTGGGGCTGACCAAGGTGATGGTCTCGGAGGCGGGCGCCTCGGTGTATTCCGCCTCCGCGTTCGCCTCCCAGGAGCTGCCGGAGCTGGATGTGTCGCTGCGCGGCGCGGTCTCCATCGCCCGCCGGCTCCAGGACCCGCTCGCCGAACTGGTGAAGATCGACCCCAAGTCCATCGGCGTCGGGCAGTACCAGCACGACCTCTCCGAGGTGAAGCTCTCCCGCTCGCTCGACGCGGTCGTGGAGGACTGCGTGAACGGCGTCGGCGTCGACGTGAACACCGCGTCCGCGCCGCTGCTCTCCCGGGTCTCCGGCATCAGCTCGGGCCTCGCGGAGAACATCGTGGCCCACCGCGACGCCAACGGCCCCTTCCGGTCCCGCAAGGGCCTCAAGGACGTGGCCCGGCTCGGCCCGAAGGCGTACGAGCAGTGCGCGGGCTTCCTGCGGATCCGCGGCGGCGACGACCCGCTGGACGCCTCCAGCGTGCACCCCGAGTCCTATCCCGTGGTGCGGGCGATGGTGAAGGCCACCGGCGGCGAGGTCGCCGCGCTCATCGGCAACACGAGCGTGCTGCGCTCGCTGCGCCCGGAGAACTTCGTCGACGCCTCCGTCGGCCTGCCGACGGTCACCGACATCCTGCGGGAGCTGGAGAAGCCGGGGCGCGACCCGCGTCCGGCGTTCCGGACGGCGACGTTCAAGGACGGCGTCGAGAAGCTCGGCGACCTCGCGCCCGGCATGATCCTCGAAGGCGTCGTCACCAATGTGGCGGCCTTCGGCGCCTTCGTGGACATCGGTGTGCACCAGGACGGTCTCGTGCATGTGTCGGCGATGTCGAAGAACTTCGTGAAGGACCCGCGGGATGTCGTGAAGCCCGGTGACATCGTGCGGGTGAAGGTCATGGAGGTCGACATCCCGCGCAAGCGGGTGTCGCTGACGCTGCGGCTGGAGGACGAGGCGGCTCCCGCGGCCGGGGCCGCGCCGCGCAAGGGGGCTCGCGGTGGGGCGCCTCGGCCGCGGCGGGGTGACGGCGGGGGTGCGCCGCGGTCCCGGGAGGCGGCTCCGCCGGCGAACGATGCGATGGCTGACGCGTTGCGGCGGGCGGGGCTCTTGGACCCGAAGCGGCGCTGACGGTCCCGCTGCGCGGGGCTTGTTCCCCTACCCGCCCCTTCCCGAAACTGGGGGCAAGCCCCCAGACCCCCGCAACACGGCTTCGCCGCGTTGTCCTCAAACTCCCCCAGCTACCTCCCCCAGACTCCGTCCGGGGGTGCCCCCAGAGGTGCCCCCAACGGGCTGGATGTGCTGGCCACGGTCCGCACAATCCAGCCCGTCCGGCGCTTGAGGACGCGCCCGCAGGGCGCTCCCGCCGCAGGCGGCGAACCGGCCCGCAGCCGGGGGCCTGGGGCACGCGCCCCCCCACGCGGCGGAGCCGCACATCAGATGCAGCCGGGAAGGGGCGGGCCTGGGGAAAGAGCCCGCCGCAGGCGGCAACGAAACCCGCACCCGGGAAGCCGCCGAGCCGGGGGAAGAAACGAAACACCGAGCCAGGAGATCCACCCCTTGTCCCACATACCGACCGGCACCGACCTCGCCGCCGACTGCGCCAACTGCTTCGCCCTCTGCTGCACCGTCCCCGCCTTCTCCGCCTCGTCGGACTTCGCGATCGACAAGCCGGCCCGGACGCCGTGCCCCAATCTGCGGGCGGACTTCCGCTGCGGCATTCACACCGAGCTGCGCCCCCGCGGGTTCCGGGGCTGCACGGTCTACGACTGCTTCGGCGCCGGGCAGAAGGTCTCGCAGGTGACGTTCGGCGGGCTGGACTGGCGGCGGGCGCCGGACGGCGGGCAGCGGATGTTCGACGTGTTCCCCGTCATGCGGGACCTGCACGAGCTGCTGTACTACCTGACCGAGGCGCGGGCGCTGCCCGCCGCCCGGCCGGTGCGCGGTGAGCTCACCCGCGCGCTGGAGGAGACCCGGCGGCTCACCGCCCTGGACGCCGAGGACCTCGCGGCCGTGGACGTCATGGCCGTCCGGCAGGAGGTCAACCCCCTGCTGCTGCGGGCGAGCGAGCTCGCGCGCGCCGGGTTCGGCGGGAAGAAGAAGGACCGCCGCGGAGCCGACCTCATCGGGGCGAAGCTCAAGGGCGCGGACCTCCGGGGCGCCAGTCTGCGGGGCGCCCGCCTCATAGGTGCCGACCTGCGCGGCGCCGACCTGCGGCTGGCCGACCTCATCGGGGCCGATCTGCGCGGGGCGGACCTCAGGGGCGCCGACCTCACCGGCAGCCTCTTCCTCATCCAGTCGCAGCTCGACGCCGCGAAGGGCGACGCCGCCACCGTGCTGCCGCCGTCGCTGAACCGCCCGGCGCACTGGTAGGCGCGCCGGGCGGTCCGGCGGGCAGTCACGCCCCGGCGGTCCGGTCCGGGAACTCCGGCAACGGCCGCTCGAACAGCCAGGGGTGGAGCAGGCCGGTCAGCGGCCGGCCCGCCGTCCGTTCCGCGTGGGCGACGAACGCGTCGGTGTCCGCGCTGCCGCCGCGGTGCGCGGCGTGCCAGGTGCGCAGCACCGTGAAGAACCGCTCGTCGCCGAGGGCCAGCCGGAGCGCGTGCAGGGTGCACGCGCCCCGGACGTAGACCCGGTCGTCGAAGATGCGGCTGCGCCCGGGATCGCCGATGCGCAGGTTCTGCCGGTGGCCGGACAGCTCCTGCCGGGCCTGCACGGCGAGGGTATGGGCGTCGTCCTCGTCGATGTGCTCGGACCACAGCCACTCCGCGTAGGTGGCGAACCCCTCGTTGAGCCAGATGTGCCGCCAGTCGTTGAGGCTGACGCTGTTGCCGTACCACTGGTGGGCGATCTCGTGGGCCACGAGCGTCTCCGAGCCGCGCTTGCCATCCATATGGTTGCTGCCGAAGACGGAGAGCGTCTGGTTCTCCACGGGCGCCGCGAGTTCGGCGTCGACGACGACGGCGCCGTACGTCTCGAAGGGATACGGGCCGAACATCTTTGTGAAGGCGCGCAGCATCTGCGGCTGGCGGGCCAGGTCGTACCGGGCCCGGTCGGCGAGGTGGGCGGGGTAGGCGTTGCGCAGCGGTACGGGTGAGCCGCTGCTCTCCGTGTCGTGCGTCTCGTGCGTGAACCGGCCGGTGTAGACGGCCGCGAGGTAGGACGCCATCGGCCCGGGGTGGTGGTAGGTCCAGCTCACCGACCCGTCGTCGAGGTCCCGGCGCTCGCGCAGGGTGCCGTTGGCGAGCGCGTGGTGGCCCGCGGGCACCGTCACGGTGACGGTGTAGGCGGCCTTGTCGTCCGGCCGGTCGTTGCACGGGAACCACGAGGGCGCGCCGAGCGGCTGGGAGGCGACGAGGGTGCCGTCGTGACCGTCGCCGGTACGGTCCCAGCCGATCGCGCCGAACGGGGTGCGCAGGGGCCCCGGGCTGCCGCTGTAGCGGATGTCCGCGGTGAACGGCCGGCCCGGGGCGAGCGGCCGGGCGGCGGTGAGCACGGCCTTGCCGTCCCGCCGCTGCACGGTCGCCGCCTCGCCGTCGATCTCCGCGGCGTGCACGGTCAGCCGCGCCAGGTCGAGTTCGACCCGGCGGGTGTTCTCGTTGGCGACGGCCTTGATCGTGGCGTGGCCGTCCAGCCACGCGGACCCGGGGTCGTAGGCGAGCCGCAGGTCGTAGGCGAGGGTGCGGTGGCCGTACGAGCCGTGGCGCGGGAAGTAGCGCGCCGCCGGGCCGTCGCCATGGGCGGCCCGGTCGCTCGTGCCGGCCGCGGTCGCGGCCAGCGGGAGGGCCGCCGCCGCGGCCGTGAGAACGGCGCGGCGGCTGCACGGGAAGCGGTCCCGGAGGGTCATGATGCGTCGTCGCCCCTCACGCCACACGCTCCCCCGCGATCGGGTTGCCCGCCCAGCGGGTCCCGGCGGGCACCGACTCGCCGCGCATGACCAGCGAGGACGGCGCGATGGCCGCGTGCTCGCCGATGCTGGTGCCGGGCAGGACGATGCCGTGCGGGCCGAGCGAGGCGCCGGCGGCGAGGTGGACGGTGTCCATCCGCATGATCCGGTCGTGGAAGAGGTGGGTCTGCAGGACACAGCCGCGGTTGACGCTGACGCCGTCACCGAGGGAGATCAGGTCGGTCTCGGGCAGCCAGTGCGTGTCGCACCACACGCCGCGGCCGATCCGGGCGCCCAGGCTGCGCAGCCACCAGTTGAGGACCGGGGTGCCGGTGAAGGGGCCCGCCATCCACGGCACGGCGAGGGACTCCACGAAGGTGTCGTAGAGCTCGTTGCGCCAGACGAAGGAGCTCCACAGCGGGTGCTCGCCCACCTTGAAGCGGCCCATGAGCAGCCACTTCGCGGCGGTCGCGGTGAGTCCGGCGGCGGCCGCGGCGGCCAGCAGCAGGGGGGCGCCGACGGCCGCGGCGAGGCCGGGGCCTCCGGTGTCGAGCGCGTCCTGCTCGCCCAGCAGGACCAGTTCGGCGAACGCGAAGCCGATGATCAGCGGCAGGACGCGGCAGATCTCGACGGCCGCGCGGGCGAGGACGAGGCGGCGCGGCGGCGCGAAGGTGCGGCCCGCCTCGGCGACGGTCGCGACGCGCGGCAGCGGCATCGCGGGACGGCCCAGCCAGGAGGAGCCCGGCTCGCTGTGCTCGGGGGTGTCGGAGAGAACACCGATCAGGCCGTTGTCGGGCACGCTCCGGCCGGGGCCGACGATGCCGGAGTTGCCGACGAAGGCGCGCCGCCCGATGCGCGCGGTGCCCAGCCGCATCCGGCCGCCGTGCAGTTCGTACGGGGCGACCAGGGTGTCGTCGGCGAGGAACGCGCCCTCGTCGACCGTGAGCAGCGACGGGAGCGGGAGCACCGTGGAGATCTCGGCGTTCTTGCCGACGCGGGCGCCGAGCAGGCGCATCCAGACGGGGGTGGCCAGGCCCGCGTAGAGCGGGAAGAGGCTGGAGCGCGTGGAGTCGAGCAGCCGGGTGACGAGCCAGGCCCGCCAGGCGACCCCGCCGGTGGCGGGGTGGTCGCCAGGGGTGATCCCGCGCCCGAGGAGCCGGACGACCCCGGCGACGAGCAGCGCCCAGCACAGGGTGGTGGCGACGGTGAGCACGGGCGCGGCGGCGAGCAGCAGCAGCGTCACGGACAGCAGCGTGGAGCAGCTCTTGACCAGGTAGTACGTGCCGACCAGCGACGGGAGCGCCGAGAGGAGCGGCAGCAGGGGCACGAGCGCGAGGGACAGCGCGTAGGCGAGGCGCCAGCGCGGGCTCATCGGCGGTGTGGCGGGCGGGATGCGGCGGGCGCGCCGGGCGCGGCCGGCGGTTCCGGCGGGGCGGGGGGAGCCCTTGCCGCGGCCCGCGTAGGGCTCGGGGCGGCCGGTCGGCTGCGGGCGGACGGAGCCGCTGCGCGGGCGACGGCTCCTCAGGGCGGAGCGGGTGGCGGGGCGGTCACCCGCGTCCGCCGGGTGGCCGAGGCCGTCGAAGGCCTCGTCCACGGCGCGCGCGGCCGCCGCGAGGGCGCTGTCCGTGCGGGAGGCCGGGACAGCGGAGCCTCGCCCGAGGCCCTCGCCGCGCTCGGCGGACGTCGCGCTCGCGGGGCGGGGCACCGCGGTGCGGGGCCGGGGGCGGGCCGGCGATCCTTCCCAGGTCTCGCCGGCGGGGATGTGGCCGTCGAGGCAGGCGCCGGAGGTGAGTTCGGCGTTCGCGCCGAGGGAGGCGCCGGGCATCATCATGCTGCGGTGGGCCACCCGGGCGCCCGCGCCGATCTTCACGGTGCCGACGTGCAGGAGTCCGCCGTCGAGCCACCAGCCGGAGAGGTCGGCCTCGGGCTCGACGCCGCAGCCGTCGCCGAATTCGGCGAGGCCGGTCACCGGCGGCATCGCGTGCAGGGCCACGCCGCGGCCGGCCTTGCAGCCCAGGGCGCGGGCGTACAGGGCGGCCCAGGGCGTGCCCAGGAGGGTCGGGACGCCGAAGGAGGCCACCGTGCGCTCCGCGGCCCACAGCCGCAGGTGGACGCGACCGCCGCGCGGATAGGCGCCCGGCTTGATGCCGCGGGTCAGGGTACGGGCGGCGCAGGCGCCGATCGCGAAGCGGGCGGGTGCGCTGAAGAGCACCACCCAGCCGATCAGCACCAGCCACCAGGAGGTGTGCGGTGCCCAGGCCCGCGGGGCCAGCAGGCCGAGGACGTTGTCGGCGGCGGCGAGGCCGACCAGCCCCCGGAGCCCGGCGACGCCGAAGAGCGCGCACTGCACGAGGATCTGGGCCACGCCGGTGCGCCGCGGCAGGGGCCGCACCGGGCGCACCTCGGGCGCGGGGCCCGAGGACCGCGCGGGGGTGAGGGAGTCGATGTGGGCGGCCATGTCGCGCAGGACGGTGTGCCGGTAGAGGCCGGCGACGGAGACGCCGGGGTGGTGCTCGCGCAGGGCGGAGGCCATGCGGGCGGCGGTGAGGCTGGTGCCGCCGAGGGCGACGAAGTCGGAGTCGGCGGTGGGCCGGGAGCCGAGCAGTTGCTCCCACAGGTGGGCCAGCCGGGCCGCGGTGCCGCGCAGTTCCTCGCCGTCCTCGGCGGACTGCGGCAGCGGCCACGGCAGGGCGTCCCGGTCGACCTTGCCGGAGGTGCGGGTGGGCAGTTCGCCGACCTCGGCGAGGACGGGGACCAGCGCGGCGGGCAGCCGCTCGGCGAGCAGCGCTCTCGCCTTGTGCCGGTCGTATCCGCCGTCGGGCAGGACGTAGCCCACGAGGATCTTGCCGCCCGCCGGGGTGGTGCGCACGGCGGCCGCGGCGCCGTGCACGCCGGGCAGGGAGCTCAACGCGGCGTCGATCTCGCCCAGTTCGAGGCGGCGGCCGCCGATCTTGATCTGGTCGTCGGCGCGGCCGGCGAAGACCAGGCCCTCGGGGTCGGCGCGGACGAGGTCGCCGGTGCGGTAGGCGCGGTCGGTTCCGAGGGCCTCCGAGCGCCGGTAGCGGTCGGCGTCCTTGACCGGGTCGAGGTAACGGGCGTTGCCCGCGCCCGCGATGACGAGCTCGCCCTCGGCGCCGTAGGGCACGAGTTCGCCGTTCCCGTCCACGACGGCCAGTTCCCAGCCGTTCAGCGGCAGGCCGATGCGGACGGGCTCGCCGGGCAGCATCCGGGCGGCGCAGGCGACGACGGTGGTCTCGGTGGGCCCGTAGGTGTTCCACATCTCACGGCCGGCCACGGCGAAGCGGTCGACGAGCGCGGCGGGGCACGCCTCGCCGCCGACGATCAGCAGCCGCACGCGGTCCAGGCACTCCGGGGGCCACAGCGCCGCGAGGGTGGGCACGGTGGAGACGACGGTGATGCCGCGTTCGACCAGCCAGGGGCCGAGTTCATGGCCGGCCCGGACCAGGGCGCGGGGCGCGGGCACCAGGCAGGCGCCGTAGCGCCAGGCCAGCCACATCTCCTCGCAGGAGGCGTCGAAGGCCACGGAGAGTCCGGCCAGCACCCGGTCGCCGGGGCCAAGCGGGCTGTCCTGGAGGAAGAGCGCGGCCTCGGCGTCGACGAAGGCGGCGGCGCTGCGGTGGGTGACGGCGACGCCCTTGGGGGCACCGGTGGAGCCGGAGGTGAAGATGATCCAGGCGTCGTCCTCGGGGAGCGGCTCCGGCCGCTGCGTCCGCAGGGGGTCGACGGGCCCGGCCGCGTGGAGGCCGTCGGCACCGAGGACGGCGCAGACGCCGGCCTCGCCGAAGACGGTGGCGGCGCGCTCGTCGGGGTCGTCCGCGTCGACCGGCACATAGGCGGCGCCGCAGGCCAGCACGGCGAGGATGGACAGATACAGCTCCGCGGTGCCCGACGGGACGCGAATGCCGACGCGGTCGCCAGGGCCGATGCCGACGCGGCGCAGCCGGTCGGCGCGGACGGTGATCTCGTCCCGCAGCGCGCGGTAGGTGAGGGCCTCGTTACCGGTGTCGAGGGCGAGGGCCTCGGGATGTGCGGCGATCGTGGTGTCGAGTACGTCGAGCAGGGTGCGCGGGCGCGGTGCCGGGGCACCGCGGTAGCGGGCCTGCCCCACAGGGGGGTCCTGTGTGCCGGGTTGTGGGCCGGAAAGGGACGGGGACATCGGTACGCCTCTATTCGCCTTAATACGACGACGGGTGGAACGGACGCCCTCGGGACGTCCGCCACCACAGACGCCGGCCTCCGGCGCGGGGTTCGCATGGTGGAGCCAGAATTCCGCAAATCGAACACCTGCCGGAGCATCCCCATCAGGAGTTCAAATCCGCCACCGTGCGGGGCCGAGGGGCGACCGGCCCCGGCGCGTCGCCCCGACCGCCATGGCGAGCGCTTGGCCAAATATTGGCCTGTACCTGGGTTTGTTTTCGGACACCGCTTCACCCGGACGGGCTGTTGCGGTTTCCCAGCCTGTCAGCCGGCCGTCCGAAGCTGTCGATTCCCTGTGCGTCTGACCTGTCGGTTCTCTGTACGGCCGGCCTGTCAGTTCTCTGTGAGACGGCCGTCCGCGACCTCGATGCGGCGGGTGGTGTGCACGGCGTCGAGCATCCGGCGGTCGTGGGTGACGAGCAGCAGCGTGCCCTCGTACGACGCGAGCGCGGACTCCAGCTGCTCGATGGCCGGAAGGTCGAGGTGGTTGGTGGGCTCGTCCAGGACGAGCAGATTGACACCGCGGGCCTGGAGCAGCGCGAGGGCGGCGCGGGTGCGCTCGCCCGGCGAGAGGGTGGCGGCCGGGCGCAGCACGTGGGCGGCCTTCAGCCCGAACTTCGCGAGCAGGGTGCGGACGTCGGCGGGCTCCAGCTCCGGCACGGCCGCCTCGAAGGCGGTCAGCAGCGCCTCGGTCCCGAAGAAGAGGGCGCGCGCCTGGTCGACCTCGCCGACGACGACGCCGGGGCCGAGCGCGGCGGCGCCCGCGTCGAGCGGGAGCCTGCCCAGCAGGGCGGCGAGGAGGGTGGACTTGCCGGAGCCGTTGGCGCCCGTGATCGCGACCCGGTCGGCCCAGTCGATCTGGAGGTCGGCGGGGCCGAAGGTGAAGGAGCCGCGGCGCACCTCGGCGCCGCGCAGGGTGGCCACGACCGCGCCGGAGCGGGGCGCGGCGGCGATCTCCATGCGCAGCTCCCACTCCTTGCGGGGCTCCTCGACCACCTCCAGCCGCTCGATGAGCCGCTCCGTCTGGCGGGCCTTGGCGGCCTGCTTCTCGGTGGACTCGGCGCGCAGCTTGCGGCCGATCTTGTCGTTGTCGGTGGCCTTGCGGCGGGCGTTCCTGACGCCCTTCTCCATCCAGTTCCGCTGGGTGCGGGCGCGGGACTCCAGGCCGGCGCGGGTGTCGGCGTACTCCTCGTACGCCTCGCGGGCGTGCCGACGAGCGGTCTCGCGCTCCTCCAGATAGGCGGCGTAGCCACCGCCGTAGAGGGAGATCTGCTGCTGGGCGAGGTCGAGCTCGAGGACCTTGTCGACCGTGCGGGCGAGGAACTCGCGGTCGTGGCTGACGAGGACGGTGCCCGCGCGCAGCCCGGTGACGAAGGACTCCAGGCGGGCCAGGCCGTCCAGGTCGAGGTCGTTGGTGGGCTCGTCGAGGAGGAAGACGTCGTAGCGGCTGAGCAGCAGCGAGGCGAGACCGGCGCGGGCGGCCTGGCCGCCGGAGAGGGCGGTCATGGGCCGGTCCAGGCCGACGGTGAGGCCGAGGGAGCCGGTGACCTCCTCGGCACGCTCCTCCAGGTCGGCGCCGCCGAGGTCGAGCCAGCGGTCGAGGCTGTGGGCGTAGGCGTCGTCGGCGCCGGGGGCGCCGTCCACCAGGGCCTGGGTCGCGGCGTCGAGGGCGGCCTGGGCGGCGGCGACGCCGGTGCGGCGGGCGAGGAAGGCCCGCACGGTCTCGCCGGGGCGGCGCTCGGGCTCCTGGGGCAGGTGGCCGACGGTCGCGGTGGGCGGGCTGAGCCGGACGGCGCCCTCCTCGGGGGCGGCCAGGCCGGCGAGCATCCTCAGCAGCGTCGACTTGCCCGCGCCGTTGGCGCCGACCAGACCGATGACGTCGCCGGGCGCGACGACGAGGTCGAGCCCGGCGAAGAGGGTGCGGTCGCCATGTCCGGCGGCGAGGTCCTTGGCGACGAGGGTGGCGCTCATGATGCGCCGACTCTAACCGCTGGAGGGCCCGGTCCCATAACAGTTTTTTCTATGGGCCACCTGTGGCACCCGCGCGATCGCGCCACCGGGCGGGAGCGCGCGGGTGCGGTCAGGCGGCGGGGATGTGGGACGGCGCCGCCGGGCGGACGCCCCGCGGCGGGGTGCCCTGGTGCGGCACGGGACCGTGACCGCCCGCCGTCGCGCGGGCGAAGGCGGCCCACCCGCCGACGAGCGGCAGCCGGGCGGAGGTGCCGCTGAGGTCCACGGTCAGCCGCGGGCTGGTGGCGGCGGGCTCGATGAGCCCGGCGTCGGTGCCCGCGACGATCAGGGCGAGGCGGTGGCCCGCCGGAACGACGTGGTCGGTGGCGGCGAGGTCGAGGGTGAGGGAGTACGGCTTGCCGGGGGTCAGCGGACGGGCCTTGCCTCCCGCGTAGTGGCCGAGGTCCGCCCAGCCGCGGCTGAAGACGGTGTATCCGACCTGCTCGGTGTCCGCCGCGGTGTCCTTGAAGCAGCCGGTGTCACCGGCGTTGCCGCTCCCCCAGCAGCTGCCGCCGGGCAGGGTTTTGATGCCCTCGCCATCGCCCGCGTAGTCGCGGATGACCGCCGGGCCGAGGTCGACCAGGACGGCGGAGAGGTGGGCGGAGCCGGTGGAGGGGGTGACGGTGAGGCGGACCGTGGAGGAGCCGGACAGCCGCAGGTCGTGAGTGAGCGGGCCGGTGGTGAACCCGGCCTTGCCGGGGGTCGCCTCGTCGATGCGGGCCGACCAGTCGCCCTCGTTCAGCTTCGGGTCGTCGGTGAAGGCGGCGGTGGCACCGGCCGGGGCGGGCTTGAGGCCCAGCGTGCCGACGCCGGCGACGGGGCCGGCGGCCGGGCGGAGCGTGGTGGCCGAGGTGCCGGCCGGTGGCCAGACGCGGTCGGTGGACCACTGGTCGGGAGCGCGCTCGATGTCGGCCATGGGCTCGCGCTCGATGCCGTTGTCATAGCCGAGGAGGTAGTGGTCGAACCAGCGGTGCAGCGTGGGCACCCAGGCGTCGCGGCGGAAGTCGAAGGGGTCGACGTGCCCGGCCTGCGACAGCCAGATCTTGCGCTCCACACCGTGCTGCGCGAGCGCGTCCCACCACTGGCCGAGGTGCTTGGTGCGGACGTTGAGGTCCTGCGCGCCGTGGACGGCGAAGACGCTGGCGCGCACCTTGCCGGCGTCCTTGACGTAGTCGCGCGCCTCCCACAGGGAGGTCCAGTCGCCGTTGCGCGGGGCGCCTTCGACGAGACGGCGCTGCTCGGCCTGGCAGTGGGCGCGCGCGTCGGGGCTCTCGATGCCGTTCGAGAGCCCGTCGGGGCCGCCGTCGTAGAGGGCGGCGCCCTTGGCGAAGTAGTAGTCGTACCAGGAGCTGATCCCGCCGATCGGGACGATGGTCTTCAGCCCCTCGACCCCGGTGGCGGCGACGCCGTTGGCGACGGTGCCGTCGTAGCTCTTGCCGATCATCCCGACGGCGCCGGTCGTCCAGCCGGCCTTGACCGCCGATCCGCCCGTACGGCTGCTGTAGCCGCGGGCGCGGCCGTTCAGCCAGTCGACGACGGCCTTCGCGGACCGGATGTCGGAACGGCCGCCGATGTCGACGCAGCCGTCGGAGCGGTTGGTTCCGGCCAGGTCGACCAGGGCGACGGCATAGCCGCGCGGGACGAAGTAGTTGTCGTAATAGAGCGGGAACTGCACCGGCCTGCCCTGGGCGTCATAGGTCTTCAGCTGACTCTCGTTGCCCCGCCCGCAGCAGGAGTAGTACGGGCTGGCATCCATGATCACCGGTATGCGTCTGCCCTGTTCGGCGGGCTCGCGGGGGCGGATGATGTCGACGGCGACGCGGTCGGACCGGCCGTCGCCGTCGCCGTCGGTCGTGATGTCCACCCATACGGACTCGCGCACGGCACGGTCGTACGAATAGACGGGTCTGCTCTCCTTCGGCTTCGCCGCGCCGCCGGTCGCGGCGCTCGCCGCTCCCGGCGTGAGGAACGCGGCCAACAGGGCGGCCACCGCCGCCAGTACGAGTGAGGTCCAGGGAACGCGGGTGTCCCGCGGGCGTGTGCGCACCCGCCGGACCGTAGCGCGGTGAACTGCCGCGCAGAAGGGGATGGGAGCAGTCTCACGAGGTGGCCGGAAACCCGATTCGTGACAGGCGCATGACGATCCCATGTCGGACGCCCCATGGACATACCCTCCCTCACAGTGAGTTCATAGGCTCCGAGTGATCGTTATCGTCTACGAGTTGGAGTAGCTCGTGCGTCACAGACTCATCGTTCCGGGCGCGGCCGCCGCCTGCCTGCTGCTGGCGATCCCCGCGTCTGCCGCCGAGCCCACGCCGGGCGCACCGGGCGTCGGGGACTCCTACTACCCCGACGCCGGGAACGGCGGTTACCACGTCTCGCACTACGACCTGAGGCTGAAGTACCAGCCGACGACGGACAAGCTGGAGGGCACGGCGACCCTGCTCGCCACCACCACCCAGGACCTGTCCCGCTTCAACCTGGACTTCCTGCTCGACGTGAACGAGGTCCTGGTCAACGGGAAGAAGGCGACGTTCGCCAGGTCCGGCGTCCACGAGCTGGAGATCACCCCGTCCGCCGCCCTGCCCAAGGGCAAGGACGTGAGCGTGGTCGTCCGCTACAGCGGCACCCCCTCCACGGTGAAGGTCGGCAACTTCACCGCCTGGAACCGCACCCCGGACGGCGCGGTCGTGGCGCAGGAGCCGGAGGGCTCGGCCTGGTGGTTCCCGAGCAACGACCACCCGACGGACAAGGCCACGTACGACATCTCGGTGTCGGTGCCGGACGGCTACCAGACCGTCAGCAACGGCGTCCTGACCTCGCAGAGCTCCAAGCTCGGCTGGACGCGCTACAACTGGCGCTCCGCCAAGCCGCAGGCGACGTATCTCACCACGCTCGCGGTGGGCAAGTTCGACATCACGCGGGACACCACCGCCAACGGGCTGCCGGTCCTCAACGCCTACAGCAAGGACCTCGGCGAGAACGGCCCCGCCGTCCGGGCGACGATCGAGCGCACCCCCGAGGTCATCGACTGGGAGAGCTCCCTCTTCGGGCCGTACCCCTTCACCGCGGTCGGCGGCTATGTGCCCAACGTGAAGACGAGCTACGCGCTGGAGACCCAGACCCGGCCGTACTACAGCCCGGGCAGCTTCAGCAGCGGCGCCAACACCTCGCTCATCGTGCACGAGCTGGCCCACCAGTGGTTCGGCGACAGTGTCTCGGTGAAGGACTGGCGCAACATCTGGCTCAACGAGGGCTTCGCCACCTACGCCCAGTGGCTGTGGTCGGAGAAGGAGGGCGAGGGCACCACCCGGGAGATCGCCGACTACGTCTACGGCGGCGTGCCCGCCGACAACGCCTTCTGGACGGTCAAGCCGGGCGACCCGGGCGCGGACAAGCAGTTCGACCGCGCCGTCTACGACCGCGGGGCCCTCGCGCTCCAGGCGCTGCGCACCAAGGTCGGCGACAAGGCGTTCTTCGAGATCCTCCAGGGGTGGACGGCCGCGAACAAGTACGGCAACGCCTCGATCCAGGACTTCGTGACGTTCGCCGAAAAGGTCTCCGGCAAGCCGCTCGCGCAGCTCTTCGACACCTGGCTGTTCGCCACCTCCAAGCCGGCCGTGTCGCCGAACTCCACGGGCACGGCGCCCAAGGCGGCGAAGTCGCTCAAGGCCCCGGCGCAGCCGAAGTCCTGGAAGAAGATCCAGGAGGCGCAGGCCGCCACGCACCCGCAGCACTGATCCCCGCACGGCCCAGGGCCCGTCGCCACCGCGATCGCCGCGGTACGACGGGCCCTGTGCCGTACGGGCCGGGCGGCCGGGAGGTTTCACAGCGGCGGTGGTACAGCAATACTGTTGAACCCCAGAGGTGCGGAACAGAGAGCGAGGCGCCGCCGATGGCCACGGACACCGAGGAAACCGGCCTCACCGTCGACGAGTTGGCCGCCCGCGCCGGGGTGACCGTACGCACCGTGCGCTTCTACAGCACCCGCGGGCTGCTGCCACCGCCCGAGATCGGGCCCCGCCGGGTCGGGCGCTACGGCCCCGGGCACCTCGCGCGGCTCGCCCTGATCGAGGAGCTCCAGCACCAGGGCCTCACCCTCGCCGCCATCGAACGCTATCTGCGGCAGCTCCCCGACGGGATCAGCCCGCACGACCTCGCCATCCACCGCGCCCTGGTGGCCTCTTGGACGCCGGACAAGCCGCAGGAGACGACGCGCGCGCAGCTGGAGCGGCGGGCGGGCCGGGCCTTCACCGAGGAGGACATCGACCGGCTCACCGCGATGGGCGTCCTGGAACCCCTCCCCACCGAGGACACCTTCCGGGCCGACGTGGCCCTGCTGCCCCTCGGCGTCCGGCTGCTCGACGTCCCCATCGCACCCGGGGCACTCGTCGCCGCCCGCACGATCCTCCTCGACCACGCCCGCGCGACGGCGCGGGAGCTGACGCGGCTCTTCGAGGAAGAGGTGGACGCGGCGGATGTGGCGGCGATGAAGTCTCTGTCGGCGCATATGCAACCGCTGGTGGTGCAGGCGCTGGTGACGGCGTTTCAGCGGTCGCTGCGGTCCGAGCTGCGGGGGCTTTACGGGGAGGCGGGCGGGGGGCGGTAGCCCCGCCGCGGGGCGAGTGCGGCACCGTTGCGCCTGCGGCGGGCTTCTTCCCCGGTCCCGCCCCTTCCCGGCTGCGTCTGATGTGCGGCTCCGCCGCGTGGGGGGAGACCCCGGACCCCAGCGGCCTGCGGCCGCGTCCTCAAACTCCCCCAGCTACCGCTGGGAGGTGCCCCCGGACGGAGTCTGGGGGAGGTAGCTGGGGGAGTTTGAGGACAACGCGCGAAGCGTGTTGCGGGGTCTGGGGCGCAGCCCCAGTTTCGGGAAGGGGCGGGTAGGGGAAAAAATCCGCCCTACTCGAAGCGCTCGCCCCGATCCGCCTTCTCCGCCAACAACCCCGGCACAGCGAACCGCTCCCCGTACGCCGCCTCCAACGCCCGAGCCCGCCTCACAAACCCCCGCACACCACCCTCGTATCCGTTGATGTACTGGAGCGCACCCCCCGTCCACCCCGGGAAGCCGATGCCCAGGATCGACCCGATGTTCGCGTCGGCCACCGACGTCAGGACGCCCTCCTCCAGGCAGCGCACCGTGTCCAGCGCCTCCACGAAAAGCATCCGCTCCTTCATGTCCTCGAACGGAATCGCAGCGTCCGGCTTGGTGAAGTGCTCGCGCAGGCCCGGCCACAGACCGGCCCGCTTGCCGTCCACGTAGTCGTAGAAGCCCGCGCCGCCGCTGCGCCCGGTCCGGCCGAACTCGTCCAGCATCCGGTCGAGCACGGCGTCCGCCGGGTGCGGGGTCCAGGTGCCGCCGGCCTCCTCGACCGCGCGCCGGGTTTCCTCGCGGATCCTGCGCGGGAGCGTGAAGGTGAGCTCGTCCATCAGGGTGAGCACCTTGGCGGGGTAGCCGGCCTGGGCCGCGGCCTGTTCGACGGAGGCGGGGTCGATGCCCTCGCCGACCATCGCCACGCCTTCGTTGATGAACCGGCCGATCACCCGTGAGGTGAAGAAGCCGCGCGAGTCGTTGACCACGATCGGCGTCTTGCGGATCTGCTGGACGAGGTCGAAGGCGCGGGCCAGCGCCTCGTCCCCGGTCCGCTCGCCCTTGATGATCTCCACCAGCGGCATCTTGTCGACGGGCGAGAAGAAGTGCAGGCCGACGAAGTCGGCGGGCCGCTCGACGCCTCCGGCCAGCAGGGTGATCGGCAGGGTGGAGGTGTTGGAGCACAGCAGCGCGTCGGGCGCGACGATGTGCTGGATCTCCTGGAAGACCTTGTGCTTGAGGGACGGGTCCTCGAACACCGCCTCGATGACGGCGTCACAGCCCGCGAGGTCCCGCGGGTCGGCGGTGGGGGTGATCCGGGCGAGCAGCGCGTCCCGCTCGGCCTCGGTGGTACGCCCCTTGGCCAGCGCCTTCGCCAGCAGGCCCGCGGAGTAGGACTTGCCCTTCTCCGCCGCCTCCTGGGACACGTCCTTGAGCACGACCTCGATGCCCGCCTTGGCGCAGGCGTAGGCGATGCCCGCGCCCATCATGCCGGCGCCGAGTACGGCGGCCTTCGTCACCTTGCGGGGTGCGACGTCCGCCGGGCGGCTGGCGCCGGAGTTGACGGCCTGGAGGTCGAAGAAGAACGCCTGGATCATGTTCTTGGCGGTCTGCCCCGTGACCAGCTCGGTGAAGTAACGGGCCTCGATGACCTGCGCGTTCTCGAAGTCGACCTGCGAGCCCTCGACGGCCGCCGCGAGGATGTTGCGCGGCGCGGGGTAGGGGGCGCCGCCGAGCTGCTTCTTGAGGGTGGCCGGGAAGGCCGGGAGGTTGGCCGCGAAGCGCGGGCTGGCCGGGGTGCCGCCGGGGATGCGGTAGCCCTTCTCGTCCCAGGGCTGCCGGGAGGAGGGGTGCGCGTCGATGAAGGCGCGGGCCTTGGCCAGCAGTTCCTCGCCGGTGGCGGCGACCTCGTGGACCAGGCCCGCGTCGAGGGCGCGCCGCGCGCTGTGGCGGGTGCCCTGGAGCAGCACCTTGAGCAGGGCGTCGGTGATGCCGAGGAGCCGTACGGTGCGGGTGACGCCGCCGGCCGCCGGGAGGAGGCCGAGGGTGACCTCGGGCAGGCCGATCCGCACGTGCGGGGCGTCGAGGGCGACGCGGTGGTGGCAGGCGAGGGCGATCTCGTAACCGCCGCCGAGGGCCGCGCCGTTGACGGCGGCGACGACCGGCACGCCGAGGGTCTCGATCCGGCGCAGGTCGCGCTTGATGGCCATGGACGTCTCGAAGACCTGCTGGGCGTCCTCGGGCCCGACCTTGATCATGTCCTTGAGGTCGCCGCCCGCGAAGAAGGTCTTCTTCGCGGAGGTGATGACGACGCCCCGCACGGACTCCTTCTCGGCCTCCAGCCGGTCGGCGGTCGCGGTGAGGGACGCCTTGAAGGCGGCGTTCATGGTGTTGGCGGACTGCGCGGGGTCGTCCAGGACGAGCGTGACGATGCCGTCGTCGCTCCGCTCCCAGCGAATGGTGTCGGTCAGGCTCATCCGGGGTTCTCCATAGGGCTCGGGTGGGTGGGGCCCGTCGGGCGTCGACGGGCCGGGGGCGGGGAACTACAGGCGTTCGACGACGGTGGCGATCCCCATCCCGCCGCCCACGCACAGCGTGACCAGCCCGTACCGCTGGTCCCGCCGCTCCAGCTCGTCGATGACCGTCCCGAGCAGCATCGCCCCGGTCGCGCCCAGCGGGTGCCCGAGCGCGATCGCCCCGCCGTTGACGTTGATCCTGTCCAGGCTGATGTCCATGTCCTGGGCGAAGCGCAGCACGACCGCGGCGAACGCCTCGTTCATCTCCACCAGGTCCATGTCGGCCGCGGTCAGCCCGGCCTTGGCGAGGGCCTTGCGGCAGGCGGGCGCGGGGCCGGTGAGCATGATGGTGGGGTCGGCGCCGGAGACGGCGGCGGAGACGATGCGGGCGCGGGGGGTGAGGCCGTAGCGCTCGCCGGTCTCGCGGTTGCCGATGGCCACGAGCGCGGCGCCGTCGACGATCCCGGAGGAGTTGCCCGCGTGGTGCACGTGGTCGATCTTCTCCACCCAGTGGTACTTCTGCAGCGCCACGGCGTCGAAGCCGCCCTGCTCGCCGATGGTGGCGAAGGAGGGCTTGAGCCCCGCGAGGGTCTCGGGGGTGGTGCCGGGGCGTACGTGCTCGTCGCGGTCGAGGACGACGAGGCCGTTGCGGTCGCGTACGGGCACCACGGAGCGGTCGAAGCGGCCCTCCTTCCACGCCTGGGCCGCGCGCTCCTGCGAGCGGGCGGCGAAGACGTCGACGTCGTGGCGGGAGAAGCCGCCCAGGGTCGCGATGAGGTCGGCGCCGATGCCCTGCGGCACAAAGCCGACCTCGAAGTTGGTCATCGGGTCGGCGAACCAGGCGCCGCCGTCGGATCCCATGGGCACCCGCGACATCGACTCGACGCCACCGGCGAGCACGAGGTCCTCCCAGCCGGAGCGGACCTTGGCGGCGGCGATGTTGACGGCTTCCAGGCCCGAGGCACAGAAGCGGTTCTCCTGGACGCCCGCCACGGTGTCGGGCAGCCCGGCGGCGATGGCGGCGACCTTGGCGATGTCGGAGCCCTGGTCGCCGAGGGGGCTGACGACGCCGAGCACGATGTCGTCGACGGCGGCCGGGTCGAGGCCCGGGAACCGCCGCCGCAGCTCGTGGATGAGGCCGACGACGAGGTCGACGGGCTTGGTGCCGTGCAGGGCACCGCTGGCCTTCCCGCGGCCGCGCGGGGTGCGGATCGCGTCGTATACGTACGCTTCGGGGCTCAAGGTCGTGGGCCTTTCGAGGGGGCGGCTTCAACAGGGCGGCTCAGGGGGCGGCTCAAGGGCGGCGGTCAGGCGAGCAGGGAGCGGCCGATGATCTCCTTCATGATCTCGGTCGTCCCACCGTAGATCGTCTGGATCCGGCCGTCGGTGAACGCCTTGGCGACGGGGTACTCGGCCATATAGCCGTACCCGCCGTGCAGTTGCAGACAGCGGTCGGCGACGCGCTTCTGGAGCTCGGTCGCCCACCACTTGGCCATGGAGGCGTGCACGGCGTCGAGCTCTCCGGCGGCGTGCTCGGTGATGCAGCGGTCCACGAAGGCGCGGGTGACCGCGCACTCCGTGGCCATCTCGGCGATCTCGAAACGGACGTGCTGGAGCCTGGCGAGCGGCCGGCCGAACGCCTCGCGCTCCTTGACGTAGCCGGTGGTGAGCTCCACGAGGTGCTCGGCGGCCGCGATCCCGGCCACGGCGATGGTCATGCGCTCCTGGGCGAGATGGGTCATCAGGTGGCCGAACGCGCCGTGGAGCTCGCCCAGGAGGTTCTCCTTGGGGATCCGCACGTCCTGGAAGAAGAGTTCCGCGGTGTCCTGGGCCTTCTGGCCGATCTTGTCGAGGTTGCGGCCGCGCTCGAAGCCGGGCGTGCCCCGCTCGGCCACGAGGAGGCTGAGCCCCTTCGCCCCGCCCTCCGGCGTCGTCTTCGCGACGACGATGACGAGGTCGGCGAGGATCCCGTTGGAGATGAAGGTCTTGGAGCCGTTCAGCAGCCAGTGGTCACCGCGGTCCTCGGCCGTGGTGCGGATGCCCTGGAGGTCCGAGCCCGCGCCCGGCTCGGTCATCGCGATGGCCGTGATGATCTCGCCGGTGCAGAAGCCCGGCAGCCAGCGCCGCTTCTGCTCGTCGGTGGCGAGCGAGGTGAGATAGGGCCCGATGACGTCGTTGTGCAGCCCGACCGCGAGCCCGGCGGCGCCCGCGCGGGCGAACTCCTCGGCGAGCACGGCGCTGTAGCGGAAGTCGGAGGTGCCCCCGCCGCCGTACTCCTCGGGCACGGCCGGGCCGAGCAGCCCCTGCCGCCCGGCCGCCAGCCACACCTCGCGCGGGACGATGCCCTCCCGCTCCCACCGGGCGTGGTGCGGCACGACCTCCTTGGCGAGGAAGGTCCGCACCGTCCCGCGGAACGCCTCGTGGTCGGCGGTGAAGATCTGACGCTTCATCGGTGCGGGCCCTTCCGGTGGGGGGCGAGGCTGGGGACGTCCCAGTCGCGCGCCACCTCGGCGGTGTCCGCGCCCGGCCGGGCGGGCGGGCGGCGCACGGAGCCGGGGGTGGCGGAGAAGCGCGGGGCGGGGGCGGGCTGGGTGAGGCCGCCGTCCTCGACGAAGGTGCCGCGGGCGGCGAGGTGCGGATGGGCGGGGGCCTCCCGGAGGGAGAGAACGGGCGCGACGCAGGCGTCCGAGTGCGCGAAGACCTCCGTCCACTCGGCACGGGTGCGCTGCTTGAAGCGTACGGCGACGGCGTCGCGCAGCGCGTCCCACCGGGCGGGGTCGTCGCGGTCGGGCGCCTCGCCGGTGAGGCCGAGGCGGTCGAGGAACTCCGCGTAGAAGCGCTTCTCCAGCGCCCCCACCGCCATGTGGCCGCCGTCGGCCGTCTCGTACGTGCCGTAGAAGGGCGCTCCCCCGTCGAGGAGGTTGGCACCGCGCCGGTCCTGCCAGGCGCCCGCGGCGAGCATGCCGTGGAGGAGTGCGGTGAGGTGGGCGGTGCCGTCGACGATGGCGGCGTCGACGACCTGGCCGGTGCCGGCGGCGCGGGCGTGCTGGAGGGCGGCGAGGACGCCGATGACCAGATAGAGGGAGCCGCCGGCGAAGTCGCCGAGGAGGTTGGCGGGGGCGTACGGCGGGCCGCCGGCGGATCCGGTCAGGCCGAGGGCGCCGGTGACGGCGATGTACGCGATGTCGTGCCCGGCGGTGTCGGCGAGCGGCCCCTCCTGGCCCCAGCCGGTCATCCGGCCGTAGACGAGGCGGGGGTTGCGGGCGAGGCAGACCTCGGGACCGATGCCGAGCCGCTCGGCGACGCCGGGCCGGAAGCCCTCCAGCAGGACATCGGCGCGCTCGGCGAGATCGAGGACGGCCGGGGGTCCGTCCGGGGACTTGAGGTCCACGATCACCGAGCGCTTGTTGCGGTTGGTGACGTCGTGGCACGGATCGATGTGCAGCCCCGGGCCGTCGGGGCGGTCGACACGGACGACGTCGGCACCGAGGTCGCCCAGCAGCATGGCGGCGAACGGCGCGGGCCCGATCCCCGCGAGCTCGACCACACGGACGCCGGTGAGCGGACCGTTCGCTGTCCCTGCCATCCAGACCCCAGTCCTATGACACAAGTGCTGTAACACTCGTGATGTTAAGAAGGGGTTCCCCTTTCCACAAGACCTGGCCGGGGTCGGCGGTGGGCAAAATCCCGTTGGCCCCGCGGCACTTGGACGGGTCCCTCCGCACGGCTCGCACGGCGGCACCGGCCACGCCCGGCCCGTCCGGCGCTCGCGGGCAGGGGCCCACCGGCCGAAGGCGTCGGCGCGTCAGCGGTCAGAGCAGGCCGGCCTCTTCCAGGAGCCGGCGCACCACCCGCACCGACTCCTCCGGCAGGCCCGGATGCGCCGCCGTCGCCGGGCAGGCGATGACGCCGAGCAGGTGGAGCGCCGTCTTGAAGCCGGCGAGCGCGGACGAGCCGCCGCTCATCGCCGCCGGGTCCCCCGTCTCCGCGAGCGCGAACAGCGCCGCCAGCCGGTCCTGCTCGGCGGCCGCCTCGCGCCAGCGGCCCGCGCGGGCGTGCGCGTACAGCCGTACGAATCCGGCAGGATCCACGTTGCCCAGCCCCGGCACGACGCCGTGGGCCCCGGCCAGCAGGGCGGCGTCGGCGGCGAGTTCGGAGCCGGTGAGCACGCCGAACCCCCGGTCGAGGCCGCGCTCGCGCAGGGCGACGAGCAGCCTGCGCAGCATGCCGAGGTCACCGCTGCTGTCCTTCAGCCCGGCGAGCGTGCCGTCCTCCACGAGCGGCAGGAGCACGGCGGGGGTGAGCTTGCTGTGCACGGCGGGCGGGATGTCGTACGCGATCAGCGGCAGCCGTGTGCCGGCCCGGACCCGGCGGAAGTGGTCGGCGGTCTCGGCGGGGTAGGCGCCCGCGTAGAAGGGCGCGGTGACGACGAGCGCGTCCGCGCCGAGCGACTCCGCGACGCGGGCGTGCGCCAGGACGCGGGCCGTCGTCATGTCGATGGCCCCCGCCAGCACGGGCACCCGCCCGCCGACCGCCTCCACGACGGCCCGCAGCGCGATGCCGCGCCGGTCGTCGGTCAGGAAGGCGGCCTCGCCGCTGGACCCCAGCGCGAACACGGCGTCGACGCCCGCCTCCAGCACATGCTCCACGAGCGCGCCGAGCGAGCGGACGTCCACGTCGCCGCCGGGCGTGAGCGGCGTACAGACAGGAGGCACGACCCCGCCGAGGGGCATGGACAGCGGCATGCGGATCCCCTTCCACCGTTTCTTCCGGAGGAGGGCTCTGCCCTTGGCTTCGCGGACGGAAACGTTGGGCTGAGCGCTCATTTCGGCTGCGGGTGCGTGGCGCCTGCGGCGGGCGGCCTCAAGCGCCGGCCGGGCTGGAATACGCGGCACCCGCCAGCCGTCGGCCGAGCAGCGTTCTTCGACCGCGAGTCCGTCGCTCCCCCGGTCCGGACCATGGTGTGTCGGCGTGCGCCGCGCCACCATGGGAGCAGCCGACCGCCAAAGGGAAGGGCACCCGTGGACTTCGACGTCGTCGTGGAGATCCCGCAAGGCAGCCGCAACAAATACGAGATGGATCACGAGCGCGGCCGGATCCGGCTGGACCGGCTGCTGTTCACCTCCACCCGCTATCCCGCGGACTACGGCTTCATCGAGGAGACCCTCGGCGCCGACGGCGAGCCCCTCGACGCCCTGGTGCTCGCCGGTGAGCCGACGTTCCCCGGGGTGGTCATCCGGTGCCGCGCGATCGGGATGTACCGAATGAGGGACGAGCAGGGCGAGGACGACAAAATCCTGTGCGTGCCCGCGAACGATCCGCGCCATGAACACATGCGAGATCTGCGGCACTTGCCCGAGTACGACCGGCTGGAGATCCAGCACTTCTTCGAGGTCTACAAGGAGCTCGAACCCGGCAAATCCGTCGACAGCGGAGCATGCTGGGCCGACCGTGCGGCGGCGGAGGCGGAGATCGCCGCGTCGGCGGGGCGGGCGGCCGCCGCGAAGGCGGGGCAACAGCGGCCGTAAATACGGTAGAAGGGGGCATGGCTCCCACGGAACGGCACTCCGACCGCGCGCGGACGGCGCCCCCTCGGCTGCCCGGTCCCCTCCTTCCGGTCCTTCCGGTCCTTCCGGACCGCCCGGCGCCCGGGGACCGGGCGCCGGCGCGGCGGATCCCGCCGCTCGCCGTCGTCGCGCTCCTCTACGGCCTCGCCCAACTCTGCTACGCCGTCGCGCACATGAACCTCGGCTGGGACGAGACCGTCTATCTCTCCCAGGTCGACCCCCGCCACCCCGCCGCGTTCTTCAGCGCTCCCCGTTCCCGGGGCATCACCTTCCTCGTCGCCCCTTTCGTCGCCGCGACGTCCTCCCCGCTCGCCCTGCGCGTGGTGCTCGTGCTGCTGTCGTCGGCGGCGCTGTACGCGGCGTTCAAGGTGTGGGAGCCACTGCTCGGGCGGCTGCGGCCCGCGCTCGCGGCCGCGCTCTTCGGCAGTCTGTGGATCACGGTGCTCAGCGGCCCGCAGGTCATGCCGAACCTCTGGGTCGCGCTGACGGCGGTCGCGGCCGTCGGCTGGTTCCTGCGCGCCCGGGACGGCGGCGGCCGCCGGGCCCTCACCGGCCTCACCCTCTCGCTGGCCGCGGCCACCCTCTTCCGCGCGCCGGACGGCGTCTGGCTCGCCCTGCCGCTGCTCGCGGTCTGCGCGGCCGTGCGCGCCTGGCGGCGCCCGGGCACCATGGCGGCCGTCCTCGGCGGGCTCGCGCTGGGCGGGGCACAGTGGGCGGTCGAGGCGTACGTCCGCTTCGGCGGGATCACCCAGCGGCTCGACATCTCCAGCGACACCGAGGGCGGCATGGGAGCGCACCTCGGCGGCGGGCTGTCCGCGGCGTACCGCGGGCTCGACGGGCCGCTGCTCTGCCGCCCCTGCCGCATCGCCGCGCCGCCGCTCACCCACTCGCTGTGGTGGCTGCTGCTCCCCGTACTCACCGCCGCGGCCTGCGGATTGGCGCTGCGGTCCCGCCGCGGCAGGGCCGCGACCCTGCTGCCCGTCGGCTGCGCGCTGTCGCTCGCCGTGCCCTATCTCCTCCTGCTGGACTACTCCGCACCGCGCTTCCTGCTGCCCACCTACGCGCTGGCCGCCCTGCCGGTGGCCGGCCTCGCGGCCCGCGCGCTCCGGTCCGCGCGCGACGGCCGGGTCCGTACCGCCGTGGCCGCGCTGCTGTGCGCGGTGCTGGCCGGGCATCTCGTCGTCCAGTTGGAGGGGCTGCGGGCCAACGCGGCGGACGCGCGGGACACCACCGTGCGCTACCGCCGCGCCGCGGACGGCCTGGAGCGCCTGGGCCTGCGGGCGCCGTGCCTGGTCAGCGGGCCACGGGCGCAGCCGATCGCGTACGAGGCGGGGTGCGCCTCCGCGCAGACGATGGGCAACAACCGCTCGACCACGACGGCGGCGCTGGAACGCGCCGCCGCACGGGAGCCGATGGCCGTGCTGTACGCCCCGGAGGACGGCTATCTGCCGCCGTTCGCGCGCGGCTGGCGGCCCCACCCGCTGCGCGGCACGGACTGGGTGGCGTACGTGGCGCCGTAGGGCCCGGCCCGCGCCCGCGTGAGCGCCGCGGCTCGGGCTACGCCTCCCGCAGGAGCGTCGTCAGGTCCGCGTCGAGGTCGAGACGCGCGGACTCCGCGCCGGCGGGGACGAGGGCGTAGGAGCGGGCGAGGAAGCGGCGGAGTTCGGAGGTGGCGATCTGGACCATGGCGATGCCCTCGGGGGCGTGGAACTCCAGCACGGTGCGGTCCGGGCCGCACGGCCAGACGTGCACGTCACCTCCGCCGGCCGGGGAGACGAGTCCGCACGCCAGGAGTTCGCGCGCGAACGCCCATGCCACATCCGCCCCGTCGAGGGACGCCATGGGAGGAAACGCGATATGCACCGCGAAGGGGTCGGAGGGCACATAACGGAGCTGCGCGGGAACGGCGCGGTCCTTCGGGGCCGATGCGATCAGCCGTGCCTGGACAGCCTGGTCGATGACGGTGGACAACGCGTGCTCCCTTGCGGTCGGTATTGGGGTGGTGCGGGTCCGTGCCTCTCTCTGCTTCTTCTGGAGAGACGGCGGATCGAATACGTCAGCCGCACGAATCCGATGTGACCTACGTCACTCCCGCCCGCTGTCAGTGCTGGACGGGCAGCACCGCGAGCACTTCCCAGCCCCCGCCCGGCACCGGCCCCGCGGTCAGTGAGCCGCCGATCGCGTCGGCCCGCTCGGTGAGGCTCACCAGCCCCAGCCCGCCGCTGTCCTCGGGGGTGCGGCGGGCGTGCTGCGGACCGCGCCCGTCGTCGCGCACGGAGACGAACAAGCGCGGGGCCGCGTCCCGGAGCTCCACCTCCACGGACGAGACGCCGGGGCTGTGCTTGGCGACGTTGGCCAGGGCCTCGGTGACGATGCGGTGGACGGAAGCGGCCAGTTCGGGCGCCAGTCCGGCGTCGAAGCAGGGGTCGACGTGCAGGGAGACGCGCGGCGCGCCGCTCGCGCGGGAGAAGTCCTCGACCAGCTCCGCGATCCCGTCCAGGCCGGGCAGCGGCTCCCGGTGGGCCTCGTCCTGCTGGAGCACGCGCAGCAGCCGCCGGGCGGTGGTCATCGCCTCACCGCCCGCCTCCTCGATGTCCCGCAGCGAGGCCGCGACCCGTTCGTCCCTGGCCAGCGAGCCGGTGGCCTTCGCCAGCAGGGTCATCGCGGCGACGTGGTGCGAGACGAAGTCGTGCAACTCCCCGGCCAGCTCCAGCCGTTCGGCCTCCCGGGCGGCGGCCACGGCCCTGGCGCGCTCGACGTCGCGGTAGCGCAGGCACAGCCCCAGCGCGGCGACCCCGGCCACCACGAGGGAGTAGGCGACCACGGTGGTGCTCAGCGCGTCGGTGTCCCGTACGGGCGCCGCGAGCACGCCCGCGGCCAGGGCGACCCCCAGCGGCACCGCGACCCGCACGGGCGCCCGCCAGGCGACCAGCGCCAGCAGGACGAGCAGGGCCGCACCCTCGGTCAGCCCCCACACCGGCATGTGCGCCCCGACCGTCAGCAGATAGCCGGTCGCCGACCAGGAGACGGCAACGGCCGCCACCGCGCGTACGACGAGCGGGGCCCAGGGCAGCACGCACGCGGCGACCAGCAGGCCGGCGCACCAGACCACCAGATGCGCGTGGTGTCCCCCTGCCGAGCCGGGATACGGAGCACCCCGGCTCAGCAGCCGTCCCTCGACCATCCACACCCCGCACAGCCCGGCCAGCAGCCACCCGTGGCGGCGCACCGACCGGGGGGCGGGAGGGCGGTCGGGGGCCGAAGGCAGGGTTATGGGGGTCATGCGTTCACGTTATGAGCGGCCCCCGGGCCGGGGGATCGCCCTTACAGCCACCCGCCATGGGCCGAAAGGATGAATCTTTGACTGTTCAGGACGGCAGCTCCTGGCGGTACCGCTCCAGCGGCGGCGCCGTCTTCGTCGCGATGAACTCCGTGATCGAGTACTCGCACACCCCCGCCACCATGAACGGGTCGCTCTTCGTGATCTCCTCGATCTTCGCCCGGTCGTCGCCGAGGGCGAGGATGACCCCGCCGTCGCGCGGGACCTTGCGTCCGGAGGCGATGAAGACGCCCGAGGCGTAGTGCGCGTCGAGCCAGGCGACGTGCTCGGCGAGTGCGGCGTCGATGCGCTCGATCGGCGCGATGTAGGTCAGCTCAAGTACGAACATGATCCACAGGCTACGCTCGCGGCCCCGCCGCCGCCTCGGCGCACCCGGCCGGTAGCGTAAGGCGCATCATGAGCCACACACCTGACGAGCTGCCCGCGGGCTGGCCCACGACCGAGGCGGAAGCGGCCGCCGTCCAGGACGAGTTGCGGGGCCGGGTGGTGCGGGACGAGCCGGGCCCCTCCCCCGGCTCCCCGCTGATCGCCGTCGGCGTGGACGTCGCCTACGACGACGAGCGGGACCTCGTCGCCGCGGCGGCCGTCGCGCTCGACAGCGGCAGCCTGGAGGTCGTGGCCGAGGCCACGGCGGTCGGCCGCATCGCCTTCCCGTACGTCCCCGGGCTGCTCGCCTTCCGTGAGATCCCCACCGTCCTGGCCGTGCTGGACCGGCTGCCGGTCACCCCCGGCCTCGTGGTCTGCGACGGCTACGGGCTCGCGCACCCGCGCCGCTTCGGCCTGGCGAGCCACCTCGGCGTCCTGACGGACCTGCCGACGATCGGCGTCGCCAAGAACCCCTTCACCTTCCGCCACGCGGAACCGGGGCCGTTGCGGGGTGACACCTCGCCGCTGCTGGACGGCGAGGAGGAAGTGGGCCGCGCCGTGCGCACCCGGG
Source organism: Streptomyces sp. NPDC025618 (assembly GCF_055558795.1). Classification (NCBI taxonomy): domain Bacteria; kingdom Bacillati; phylum Actinomycetota; class Actinomycetes; order Kitasatosporales; family Streptomycetaceae; genus Streptomyces; species Streptomyces sp. NPDC025618. Next base: position 203,703 of record NZ_JBVHLW010000009.1, read on the forward strand.
CCGGTGTGAAGCCGGTCTTCGTGTCGGTGGGCCACCGGGTGAGCCTGGACCACGCGTGCGGGTTCACCCTGCGGCTGGCCCGTGACTTCCGGCTGCCGGAGACGACGCGGGCGGCGGACGCGCTGTGCCGGGCGGCTCTGCGCACGGCGTCCGCGGAGCCGTAGGCCCGCGGGGAGTCTCAGTCCCCCGTGGACGAGCCCGAGTGCGCCGCGGGCCGCCGGTCGCGGCCGCACGCGGCGAAGCCGGTCCGGCCGGGGCCCGGGACGGGCCGCCACAGCCGCGACGGGGTCGCGCCCGCGGGCCCGTGGCCCGCGGCGGGTCCCCGCCCTTCCGGGGCCGGGCCGCGCGCCGCGGGCAGGGACGCCGGACCGGACGGCGCGCGCTCCGCGTCGCGCGCTGTCAGCGTGACCACACCGCTCGCCGCCACCGCGCCGGCCACCCCGGCCAGCACCCCGCCGGTCAGTCCGTAGCGGAAGCCCTCGCCGAGCACCGTTATCCCTATGGCGGCGGCGACCGCGGGGTTCACGACGGTGAGCGTGGCCAGCGGGGCGGCGAGACCGGCGCCCCGGTAGGAGGTCTGGGAGAGCAGCAGTCCGGCCGAGGCGAAGACCACGACGCCGGCCAGCACCAGCGGCAGGGAGCCGGTCTCGTGCGAGGTCCAGTCCTCGGCGGCGGCCTTGGTGAAGACGGAGCCGAGGCCGAAGGCGACACCGGCCGCGGAGGCCAGCACCACGCCCCGCGGGGCCGGGCGGTGCACCCAGCGCGCGGCGACCATGAGGATCAGGATGGCGCCGAGGCCCGCGGCGGCGAGCACGGGTCTCGCACCGTCGTCCAGGAACTCGGTGCGCGGGGACCCGGTCAGCGTCAGCAGCGCGATCAGCCCACCGGTGGCGAGCAGCGCGCCGCGCCAGCCGACCGCGCCGACGGGTCTGCGGGCGAACACCGCGGCCATCGGCAGGGCGAAGACGATCGTGAGCGCGCCCAGCGGCTGCACCAGGCTGAGCGGGCCGTAGGCCAGGGCCAGCACGTGCAGCCCGGCGCCCACCCCGGTCAGTCCCACGGCACCCCACCAGCTCGGGTGGCGCAGCGGTCCGCAGGCACCACCGGCGCTGGTGGTGGCGACACGTTCCTGCACGATGGCGGCGCCCGCGTAGCAGAGGGCGGACACCAGACACAGCAGCACCGACATCACCAGCGAGCTCACGTCACCCCTCGCCGGTCCGTCCCGAAGCCCTTCATACCTCCACCATGCCTCTGCGGGCCGCGCGCGTCGTCGTACCTGAGAACGGACTGCCGGGTACTACAGATGGAGTACGAGTCCACGGGCACACGTAGGGGCCACCCCGAGACGCCCCCGACAGCCCGCGAATACCCTTTCCCTTTTCTTTTCGCGGGGAATGGGCGCGCGGAATCCAGGGGAATTTCGCGCGGGCGGCGGAAACCCCCGGTTACGGAGCTGTGGATTCCGTATTCGGGCGGGAGCGGCGCCGCCTCCCGTGCGAGCGGCGGGCCGGGGCGGCCAGGAGGGTGTCCCGCGTGACGGGGGTGCGGCCCGCCCGCCGCCGAGCGCCGCTCCGGCACATCTGCGGGCTCGGAGCGGGGCCATTTCGCCGGATACGACCTCCACCGTCCGATATGAGTCGCCCGCCGCCACCCCCGGCGGGCCGGCGCCTTCGGCCGACGTACGGACGCCGTGACTCCGGCCCCGGACCGCCCCGCGCGGCGGAGCGACCCCGGGCGCGCGCTCACCGAGCACGGAATCCCTCCGCGGACACCTCGCCGCTACGCACCACGGGTGGCCGCGTGCCGCCCTCTGCCGTATGCCGTCCTACGCCCTGACGGCCCGGTCCCTTGTCGCCCGCCCCCATGGCCGCCGATTCCGGGGGTGCCTGCGGGCACCGCGCGGCGCGGGAAATGAGGAGGATTTTTACGACGTGTGACCACCCCTCGATGGCCGCGCCTTCCGGGCGAATCCACCGGCTCGGCCGGACCACGGACATCTTCGGCACGAGAACAGGCCCGCGCGAGGCGGGAAGGGGAGGATTCGAAGGCCCGGAGGATTCTTTCCGGGAGGGCCCTGGCGGAGCTCTCGGACGGCTCGCGAGGAAATGGCGTCCGGTGCGCACGGAATGGCATCGGCTCCGCGAAATAAAGGGGCAGTTCAGGATAGCCGCGACGCGCGCCAGGACACCACCGCTTTACCGCGACCAGGACGCCTTTCGCTCGACGGCGCCCACCACCCAGGAAGGGTGCCGACCGGACCGCCGCTAATGCCGATGTCCGCCAACTGGAGCGCGTACACCGCGATGTGACGCTTGATCATGGACGGACGCGCTCCCCCTGCGCGTACACCCGGCAGGACACCGCCGGACCGGCGCACCTCACCCCGCCGGGGTGGGAATTTCACATTCCGCGGCCCGCGCAGTTTACCGTGCTCGCCGTCGTCTCCGATTCAACTCCCCTAATCCAGAAAGCAGTTGACGGAGACATTGCCGTGAGCAAGTATCGGATCCGCCGATGGTCGGCGTTCCTCCGTTCACCCGACCGGCACTCACAGCAAGGACATCGGATGTCCACCATCGAGTTATCACGCGGCCCCGTCGAATACACCGTGCTCGGCGGCGATCCCGAAGCGGCGCCTCTGGTTCTCCTTCATGAAGGACTCGGCTGCATCGCCATGTGGCGGCGCTTTCCCGCGCGGCTGGCGGCGGCCACCGGGCGGCGCACGCTGGTCTTCTCCCGCCATGGTTACGGAAGTTCGGGACCGGCCCGGCTGCCGCGCTCGCCCCGGTATATGCACGAGGAGGCGTCCGAGGTCCTGCCCGAGCTCCTCGACCGGCTCGGCCTGCACAGGCCCGTGCTCGTCGGGCACAGCGACGGGGCCTCGATCGCGCTGCTGCACGCGGCCACGCACCCCGTCGAAGCGGCCGTGGCGATGGCCCCGCACCTCTTCGTGGAGGACCGCACACTGCGGGGCGTCGAAGCGGCGCGTGCCGCCTTCCTATCCGGCCCGCTGGCCCGTGAGCTGGCCTTCTACCACCAGGACCCGGAGGCCGTCTTCCACGGCTGGAGCCAGGTGTGGCTCTCGCCGGAGTTCCGCGACTGGGACATCGGACCCGATCTCGCCGGGGTCACCGCCCCCGTCCTCCTCGTGCAGGGCGATCGCGACCGCTACGGCACCACGGCCCACCTCGACGCCGCGCGGCGCGCCCTGCCCGGCCCCGTAGAACGCCTGGAACTGGCCGGCTGCGGCCACACCCCGCACCTGGAACGGACCGACGACGTGATCGAAGCCGTCCACACCTTCCTCTCCGATTCCCTCTCCGACCCCCTCACCGAATCCCTCTCCACCTCCCCCGCCGACTCCCCCGCCGACCCGGCGCCGCGCCAGGAGACCCGCCCATGAGCGACACCGCCGGCGTCCGGCTGGACGCCCTGCTCACCGCCTCCGCCCACCGCTACCCCGGCCGACCGGCCCTGACCGCCGAAGGACGCACCTGGACCTACGCCGAACTGGAGCGCACGGTCGAGGAGTTGGCGCGGCAGCTGACCGCGGCCGGGGTCGCGCCCGGCGACCGGGTGGGTGTGCACGCCCCCAAGGGGACGGCGGCGGTCCTCGGCATCTACGCGGGGCTGCGCGCCGGGGCGGTCGTCGCCCCGCTCGACGTCGCGGACCCGCCCGTACGGACCGCGCACATGGTGCGCGGCGCGGGGATCTCCCTCCTGCTCACCTCCGGCCGGGCCCTGCCGGGAGCCCGCGAGGCCGCGGCGGAGGCCGCCCCAGCGGGGGCGGACGCACAGGCGGAGGGCGAGCTGGAGCACGGCCTCCACTGGATCCGCACCGTCCCCGTCACCGGCCGGCCCGCGCCCCTGCCCGCCCCCACCGACCGCGGCGGCTATGTCCTGTTCACCTCCGGGAGCACCGGCCGCCCCAAGGGCGTCCTGCTCTCCCACGCCAACGTCGCCCACTTCGCCCTCTGGGCAGCCGCCGAGCTCGGTCTGACCGAGACGGACCGGGTCGGCTCGCAGGCCGCGCTCACCTTCGACCTCACCACCTTCGACCTGTTCAGCACGGCCGCCGCGGGCGCCTGCGCCGTCCTGATGCCCGACGTGCTGCGGGCCTTCCCGCGCGACGTCGTCGGCTGGCTCACGGAACAGCGCATCACCGCCTTCTACGCCGTGCCCTCGCTCTATCAGGGCATGCTCGAACAGGGCGGCGCCGCCGAGCGGTTCCCCGGCTCGCTGCGCGTCGCTGCCTTCGCGGGCGAGCCGTTCCCGCCGCGCCTGCTGGAGCGCTACCTCGGCCTCCTGGGCGACATCCCCTTCTACAACCTCTACGGCCCCACCGAGACCAATGTGTGCACCTACAGCCGGGTGCCCGCCGACTGGACCGCCGAGGAGGAGATCACCATCGGCCGGGCCGTGGCGGGCGACACCGTCGACGTCCTCGGCGACGACGGCCGGCCCACGGACGGCCAGGGGGAGATCTTCGTCGCCGGGGCCACCGTCTTCCAGGGCTATCTCCAGGACGGGGCGCTGACCGACCCCACCCGCACCGTCGTCTTCCGCGACGGCGTCCCGCGCCGCGCGTACGCCACCGGCGACATCGGCCGGATCACCGAGGACGGCCGCGTCTTCCTGCGCGGCCGCGGCGACTCGCAGGTCAAGCGGCGCGGCCACCGCATCGACCTGCTCGACGTCGAGAGCGCCGTGCTCGGCCTGCCGCGGGTCGGCGCGGCCGCGGTCGTCGCCAAGGACGGCGCGCACCAGGGCGAGATCTGGGCGTACGTCACGACCGCGGCGACCGCGGCGGACATCCTCGCGGGGCTGCGCGGCGTCCTGCCCCTGCGCATGCTGCCCGACCGGGTCGTCACCACCGGCCCGCTGCCCGTCAACGCCCGCGGCAAGGTCGACCGCCGCGCGCTCTCCACCGCCACCGTCACCGCCTGAACCCGCCGAAGGAGCCCGACCGTGCACACCGTGGAAGACCTCTGCGCCCTGATCAGCAGCAAGATCACCTGGGGTCGGGGGGAGGAGCCCCAGCGGCTCCGCCCCGACACCCCGCTGCTCGAAACGGGCCTGCTCGACTCGCTCACCATCATGCAGATCGTCACCGCCCTCGACACCGAGGCCGGTCTCACCCTGCCGGACACCGAGATCGTCGCCGCCAACTTCCGCAGCCCCACGGCCCTGTGGGCCGTCCTGGAGAACATCGGGGCGGGGGCCGCGCGATGACCGCGACCGACCGCCTGCTGCGCACCGGCCCCACCGCGACCGAGGCCGTGGTGAGCTCCTGCCGCGACCGGGCCCGGCCCCTGGCCGAGCAGCTGGCCGGCAAGGGCTTCCGCGACCAGTGGGAGGCGCTGGCCGGGCTCGGGGTGCTGCGACTGGACCCGCCGGAGCCGGGATCGGAGCCGCCCTCGAAGTCCGGCGAGCCCGGCCCCGTCACCCGCTCCCTCGCCATGATCGAGGGCATCGGCCTGGCGGGCGTCGATCCCGGGGTCGTCTACGCCCTGGCGTCCCAGGTCTTCGGCATGCAGTACCCCCTGCGGGCGGTGCTCCCCGAGGAGGCGTGGCGCTCCCTCGCCCGCCTCCAGGACGGCCGGGTCCTGCTGTGCCACGCGCTGACCGAGCGCAGGGGCGGCAGCGATCCGCTGTCGATGGACACCCGGGCCCGCCGCGCGGACGGCGGCTATGTGCTCGACGGCGCCAAGACCTTCATCACCGCGGCCCCGGTGGCCGATCTGGCCCTGGTCTTCGCCCGCACCGAGGAGAACCGGTCGCCGTTCGCCCTGTCCGCCTTCCTCTTCCCCGTCGACACTCCAGGGGTGACCCGCGCCGACGCGTTCGCCAAGACCGCGCTGCCGGGCGTGCCCATGGGAGAGCTGGCCTTCGACGGCGTACGCCTGACGTCCGGCCAGCTGATCGGCGCGGAGGGCTCCGGTCTCGCCATCCTCTCCTCCACCACCACCTGGGAGCGGGCCCTGCTGCTCGGCTACGCCCTCGGCCCGATGCGCCGCACACTCCAGCGGATCACCACCTGGGCGTCCGAGCGCGACCACTTCGGCCGCCGGATGGGCGCCAGCCACCAAGTGGCCGCCAGGGTCAGCGACATGGCGCTGGCCCTGCACCGCTCCCGCGGCCTGCTGTACGGCATGGCGGCGCGGCTCGACGCGGGCACGCCCACGCGCCGGCTGTCGGCCGAGGCGGCGCTCACCAAGATCTCCGTGTCGGAGGACTACGTCCGGCTGACGGGCCACGCCACCGCGCTCTCGGGCGTCCGGGCCTTCATCGCCGACTCCGAACTCCCCGCGGACCTGCACAGCCCCATGGCGGCCCTCACCTACGCCGGTCCCAACGACCTGCTGCGCGTGGGCGTCGCCCGAGAATTCGGCCTTCCCGTAGAGAACTGATTCCCGAAAGGCCCCTCATGGCCCTTTCCATGCCCATCGATTCGCTGCCCACCGACCTCGAAGAACTCCTCGCACTCGCCGAGAAGACGGGCGCGGCCCTCGCGCCGCTGGCCGCCGACGTGGACGCCGGCCGTTCCGACGGACACGAGACGTACCGCGTCCTCAAGGACGCGGGCCTGCTGGGGCTGCTCGTGCCGCGCGAGGCGGGCGGCGCCGGGCTCGGCTTCGCCGGCTACTCCCGCGTGCTGGCCGTGCTGGGCGCCCACAACGGCGCCGCCGCGCTCGGCTTCAACATGCACAACGTCGCCATCGGCTCGCTGTGCGAGTCGGCGGCCATGCCGCTGCCGCCCGCCGCGGACGCCTTCCGCTCCTGGGTGTACGACGAGGTGGTGGGCGGCCGGAAGATCTTCGCGTCCGCCACCTCCGAGGCCGGGAGCGGCGCCAAGCTGCGCGGCGTGCGCACCACCCACCGCCCCTCCGCGGACGGCCGGGGCTACGTCCTGACCGGGGAGAAGTCGTTCGTCTCGCTGGCGGGCGTGGCCGACTACTACGTGGTCGCGGCCCGCGCCGAGGGGACGGAGGGCAGCGGCGAGGTCTCGCACTTCGTGGTGGCCGCCGACGACCCGGGCGTCCGCTTCGGCGAGGTGCACAGCCTGTCCGCGATGTACGGCACCAGCACCGCGAACATGGTTCTCGACGCCGTGCCCCTGCCACGCTCCCGGCTCTTCCTCGGGGTCGAGGGGATGTCGATGTACAAGCTGGTGCGCGAGCCGCACTGGATGATCTCCGGCTACACCGGCGCGTATCTGGGCATCGCCGAGGCGGTCCTGCGCTTCACCACCGACCACGTCGCCGCCTCGCCCCGCCGCGCCGGGTCCCCGGTGCTGCGACGGGAGCTCGGCCGGATGTCCGCGCGGCTCAGCGCGGCACGGGCGCTGGTCCACGAGGCGGGCGCGCGGATCGACAGCGCGCGGGGCACGGTGGAGGCCAACGCGGCGGTGCACGCCGCGAAGTACGTCGTCGGCGAGGTCGGCCCGGCACTCGCGCAGGACGCCGTCCGCATCTGCGGGTCGGCGGCGCTCAGCCGCTCGCTGCCGCTGGAACGGCTGCTGCGGGAGGCCTCGTTCGCCTCCGTGATGCCCGCCAAGCCGGAGGAGTGCCTGGAGTACCTCGGCAAGGCGGCCCTCGGCGTCAACCTCCACGACGCGACGGCCTTCGACTGGTGAGCGCCGTCAGCCGGCACGGGCGGACCGCCACCGGGGGCGCGCCCGCCACCGCCGCGCCGACCCCGCCCGGGGCACCGCGCACCGCCGTGCCCGTCGTCACCTATGTGCTGTTCGTGGTGATGGCGGGCGGCACCGTCCCGACGCCCGTCTACGCGCTGTACGCGCAGCGCCTGTACCTGTCCCCGCCGGTCGTGGCCCTGGTCTTCGCGGCGTACGCGGGCGGCATCCTCCTCTCCCTGCTGCTGTTCGGGGGGCTTTCGGACCAGATCGGGCGGCGGGCCACGCTCGCCCCGGCGCTGCTGGTGGCCGCCGTCAGCAGCGTCGTCTTCCTCGCCTTCCCGACGCTCCCCGGCCTGTTCGCCGGGCGCGTGCTGTCCGGTGTCTCCGTCGGGCTGACCACGGGCGCGGCCACCGCTTATCTCGCGGAGCTGCACCCGGTCCGGCCCCGGGCGGCGCTGATCGCGTCGGTGACCAACATGGCCGGTCTGGGCTGCGGTTCGCTGCTGTCGGGGCTGCTGGTGGAGTACGCCCCCTCCCCCACCGTCCTGCCGTATGTGGTCCTGACCGCCCTGCTGCTGCCGGGGCTCGCCCTGGCGGCGCTGCCCGAACCCGTCGCGCCGCGCGGCGGCGGGATCCGGCCGCAGCGCCTCAGCGTGCCCGCGCCCGCGCGGCGGAGCTTCGCCGCGGCGGCGGTGGCGGTGTTCGCCTCCTTCGCCCTGCTGGGGCTGCTGGCCTCGCTGGCGGGGAACTTCCTGGTCCAGGGCCTGCACGACCACAGTCATCTCGCGGTCGGACTGGTGGCGTTCAGCGCCTTCGGCTCCGCGGGGGCGGCCCAGCTGTTCGCCGTGCGGCTGCCGCCGCGCACCGGTCTGGCCGTGGGCATGGCCGGCGTGCCGCTGGGGCTCGCGCTGATCCTGGCGGGGCTGTCCACGGCTTCGCTGCCGCTCTTCCTCTGCGGCTCGGTGCTCGGGGGCGCGGGCGCGGGCACCTCCTTCAAGTCCGGCCTGGCGCTGGTGACGTCGCAGGCGCTGCCCGGCCGGGTCTCGGAGCTGGTCTCCAGCTATTTCGTCGCCGCGTATCTGGGCCTGACGCTGCCGGTCGTCGGGGTGGCCGTGCTGCTGTCGCACGGCACGCTGATGACGGCGGCGGGCATCTTCGCCGGGGTGGTGACGGTGCTGTGCGTGGCGAGCGTCACGGTCACGGCGGCGGTCGCCTCCCGGGCGGCACACCCGACGAGGACGTCATGACCGACGCATCCGGGAGGACCCCACCATGACACCCGCATCCGGCGGGAGCGGTGCCGTCGACGACGGCACGGCCACGCTCACCGCCCTCGACCCCGACGGCTTCCGCGCGCTGATGGCCTCCCATCCCAGCGGGGTGGCCGTGGTGACCACCCAGGACGGGCTCGGCAACCCGTACGGCTTCGCGTGCACCGCGTGGTGCGGCGTCTCCCTCGCCCCGCCGCTGCTCCTGGTCTGCGCCTCCGGCACCGGCAGCACGCTCCCGGTGCTGGAGGCGCACGGCTGGTTCGCCGTGAACCTGCTGCACGGGCCGGGCCGGCGCGCGGCGGAGGCGTTCGCCACCAGGGACGCGGGCCGCTTCACGAAGATCCCCTGGCACCTGTCCCCGGGGCTGCGGCTCCCCGTCCTCGCGCAGGACGCGCACACCTGGGCGGAGTGCCGGGTGACACGTCTCACGCGGGCGGGTGACCACACGATCGTGCTGGGCGAGGTCGTCCGCACGGGGACCGCGCCGGAGCCCCGCCCGGCGCCGCTGCTGTACGGCATGCGCGAGTACGCCACATGGCCCGTGACATGACCGCGGGGGGGCTGCCACGGGGGCAGCCCCCGCGGGGACAGGGGAACGGGACGCGTCAGGCGTGCGCTTCGGCCGCCACCGGCTTGGGGATCAGGAAGGAGGTGGCGATGGCCACGGCCAGGATGGCCACACCGGCGATCATGCCGGAGGTGTAGCCGGTGGACGACGCCGTGTCCGAGGGGGCGGCCGCGGTCTTGACCGCGTAGAGCAGGGCGAAGCTGAGACCGGCGCCGAGGTTGAAGGCGCCCGCGTTGAGCCCGGGCAGGAAGCCCGGGTTCTCGCTGGGCGACAGCACGATGCCGAGCCCGTTGAGGACGATGTTCGCCACGCCCGCGTAGGTGATGCCCACGAGCACCGAGGTCACCAGCAGCAGCACGCGGGAGTGCGCGGGCATGGTGAGGATCATCAGGACGACCGAGGCGACCGACCCGACGAGCCCGATGCGCAGGATCCGCCCGTAGCCGAAGGTGGCGGCGAGCCGTCCCGCGACCGGGCCCATGGCCAGTCCGGCCAGCGCGTACGGCGTGAGGGTCCACCAGGCGGACTGCTCGGCGCTCATGCCGAGCCCCGCCCGGGCGTCCTGCGCGAAGGCCGGGATCAGGCCGTTCATGACGGCGAACACACCCGTCATGGTGAGCACGGTGGTCAGCAGGGTCGCCCAGGTCGAGCGCTGGCGCAGGTGCCGGGTGGCGACCAGCGGGTGGGTGCTGCGGTCCTCGTTCCGCCAGAACAGCGCGAAGGCGACGGCGGAGAGGACGACGAGGACACCGATGAGCGTCCAGTCGGCGGCTCCGAGCTTGCCCGCCTCGTTGAGCGCGATGAGCAGCGAGCCGACGGAGACGACCAGCAGGCCGACGCCCGGCCAGTCCATCCGGTCGGCGGCCGGGACCTTGGACTCGGGGGTCAGGGTGGCGACGAGCACGGTGGCGACGACCGCCACGACCGCCATCGCCCAGAAGACGGACCCGAAGCCGTGGTTGTCGGCGAGGTAGCCGCCCGCGAGGGAGTCGACACCGGCGATACCGCCGTTGACGGCGGTGATCACGCCGAGGAGGGTGCCGTACTTCTTCGGCTCGGTCACCTCCTGCCGCAGCATGATCAGGCACAGCGGGACGACCGGGCCGGAGGCGCCCTGGATCACGCGGCCGGCGAAGAGCATGGGCACGCTGGTCGCCAGCGCGGCCACGACGCACCCGACGGCCATCAGCGCCAACATCCCGGCCAGCACCTTGCGGCGGCCGAGGACGTCACCGAGGCGCGGCAGGAACAGCGAGAAGAGCGCGGCCGAGGTGAAGAACGCGGTCTGGGTGAGGCCGATCTCGGCGGAGCTGGCGCCGAGGCTGTCCTCGATGCTCTTCAGCGCGGGGCTGAGCATGCTCGCGTTGAGCTGGAAGGCGACGCAGGCCGTGAGGAGAGCGGTGACGAGCACGCCCACCCGGACGGGGCGGTCACCCTGGATGCGGTCGGAAAGGGAAACGTTCATGCCTCGTGGATCTCTGGGAACGCAGCGGACGGCTGCTGCCGGAGAGGCCAAAGGTACCGGCTCCGGGCAAAGCGGCTATATCTCCTGGGGAGCGCTCATGACGACCGCCTCCCGGACACAGAAAAACCCCAGCGAACGCTGGGGTTCTTGCCGGTGTCCGAGGAGGGACGTGAACGCTCACCTCGGGCACCCGCATCACAAGCTTCTGACCTGCGGAAACGCCAGCCTCACAGGGCCTAGCTGCGCCACTATCCTACCTGGCTGTTCGTGTGTGTCCCGGAACGCGCCCGGCGCCTGGGGGGTCAGGCGTGGGTCACGTCATCACCTGCGGCGGCCGGCGACCGCCCGCGTTCCCTGAGCCGGACGGCCGCGCACGCCGGGTCGACGACGTGGGCGACGCCGCCGTTACCGATCATGATGTTGTGCGGGTTCGTGTCCGTGTGGAGCGATGCGGTTCCCCTGAGGAGCTCGGCTTCGCCGGGCAGCAGGTACGACGTGAACTGGTCGGCGAGGGGCGGGGCGGGGAAGCCGGAGGCGCTGGACATCCGCATACACCGCACTGCGATGCGGTCGCCTGCCTTCAGTGTCCGTCGATGGCCCATGCCCCAGGCCGACACCACGGCCGCGGGGGTCTTCGCCGGTCTCCCAAGCCGCCCAGGAATCAAGGGGCTTGCCCGAGCTCCCCGCCGGCTCAGCGGCGGCTCGACGCACGACCAACGGCAGGGCCGCGCCCAGCGGTACGGTGGAGAGCCGACCGAAGCGGGAAAGCCAGTCTCGATGAACTCGTCGGCGCGCACGCAAGGCCGATGGCCGCGGCCTCCCTCATCAACGCGGTGACTCCTTGGCTTCGAGCCGAAGCCACCAGCTCAGTCAAAAAGGACATGTGGGCAGCAGCCTCGGACCTGGTCTAGCCGGCCGGCCGCCAGAGCGATGGGAACTGTCAAGGACGTTGCCCGTTCGCCATGCGTCTCGACGCGGGCTCGGACCTTGTCGGCGAGGCTGAACGGTTGCCGCCTCGTCTTCGGGGTGGTACGCCCGGTCGACGCGGACAGCGGCCAGGACGGAGCGGCGTGCGAGAGTGAACGCGGCGAACAGCACGTCGTCCGTGAGGGCCTCGGAACAGTCGGAAAGCGCGGCCGCCTCCGGAGCGGGCCGGATCGGCCTGCCGCCCCTGGTCCGAGCAGGAAGTCCGCTGGCCGTGGGTCACGCCACTGTCCAGAAAAGCAAAAACCCCAGGTGAACTGGGGTCTTACCTGGTGTCCGAGGGGGGACTTGAACTCTCCACTCGGGCACCAGCTCATTGGTTAGCTGACCTGGGTAAACGTGCCCGACACGCCGCAGTCTTGACCAGCACCGTTGGTCATGCGTTCCCCCTGTTTCGGGCTGTTTCGGACCGCTGTTGGTCATGCGTTGGCCACGTGACCAGCCTGCCCACGCCATACCCAAGGCCGCCTCTGGCAGGGGGGCGAGCACCACAGATTTATGCGACAACGCAAATATTGGCGTGATCGCATGGACGGCAACGGCACGCCCTCCGTACGGTCGTGGAGCCGCCCCACGAGGAGGCGGGAGACAGGGGGTTTCACCATGGCTCGTGAGGAACTGACCCGACTCACCGGAAACGGCAACGAGGGACCGTGCGGCAAGGACGACTGCCCGAACGTCTACCGCACCGCGTCCGGCTCCATCGTCGTCCAGGGCGACGTGTCCAAGGCATTCCAGCCCCCAGAGGGGGAAGGGCTTGTCGAGATCCCCGAGGACGTTCTGAGGGAGGCTGTCCGTGCTCTTGGCTGGTGAAGAGTGGGCCGCACGCTTCGAGGGCTTCCAGCGGGAAGCATGGCGTCTTGAGACCCTGCCGCAGTACCTCATGCCGCAGGAAGCCGAGGAGCTTCAGGCGTTCCGCGACGGCGCGCGTATCGACCCCGCAACGGTCCACAACGAGTACACAGACCGGCTCCGCAAACAGGTCACGGAGGGGCGCTTTCAAGGACGCGTCCACATCGTCACTCGACCTCTGTCCGAGTACCTGCGGTTCGAGTTCTCCCAGTACTACCGGCCGCACCTCTTGGCCGGGGAGCAGATCCGCATTCTCGACGTGACCGACAGAACCAACCCTCTTGAAGGGGTTCAAGACTTCTGGATGTTCGACCAGTCGGAAGTCGTGCTCATGAACTATGAGCCTGACGGGAAGCAGATCAACCGCGAGGTATTCGAGGGCGACGTGGCCCCGTTCATCGAATACCAGCGAATCGCGGTAGCTGAGTCCGTGCCCTTCGAGGAGTTCGTGAAGGGTCTTGAGCTTTGAGCCTGAACGGCTAGGTCAGTCCAGGTCGGACCTAGCGGAAGCACTGCGAAGCCTGCGGAAGCGAGCCGGGAAGACTCAGACCTGGCTCGCTCGCCGCTGCAACATGTCACAAACCAAGGTCAGCAACATGGAGAGCGGGAAACTCACTCCCGCCTTTGTCGACGTAGAGCTGATCCTTGAAGCGCTTGGGACCGATGATCCGGCAGCCTCACAGATCCTCGAACTGGTTCGCACCGCGAATACCGAGTGGCAGGACCATTGGTCTTCCCGGCGTCGGGGCCTAGACAAGAAGCAGAACGAGCTAGCCAGGATCGAAACGGTCACAACAGAGTTCCGATTCTTCCTACTCTCGGCGATCACAGGGCTACTTGCTACGCCGGAGTATGTGCGTGCCAGCATCGCGGACACTCCCGGAGACCAGTCCAAGACCATTGCGAAGAAACTGGAACGCCAGAGCGTCCTCTACAACTCGTCAAAGTCGTTCACGTTCCTGCTGACGGAACAAGCCGTTCGCTGGCCCCTGCTGCCACCTCTTGCCATGGCAATGCAGCTCGACCGACTGGCTTCGGTATCTCGAATTCCTAGCGTTCGGCTTGGGGTCATCCCCCTGGCAGGCCACATTTCAGAGATGCCGCTGAATACTTTCACGGTATACGACCGGCGACTAGCCACCGTGGAAACTGGCACCGGTGCATTGATCCTGCGGGACCATCGCGACGTGAACGCGTACCGCGAGGACTTCGAGAGGTACGAGTCGTACGCGGTTTTCGGAGACGAGTGCCGAGAACTCCTGAACGAGTGGTCTGGGATCTTTACCCGACAACGCAAATAACGCTAGAGGTCTCTCGCCTGCGGGCCGAGGATGTACCTATGCCGACCGAACCGAAGAGCGACAGTCAGAAGGCCCCGCAGGGTTGGCGGATGGACCCCATCCCAAGCCGCCCGGCATATCAGGATGGTGATGGGAACATTCGCGTGCCCATGTGGTTGACGAAGAACGGTCGGCATATGGCAGACACGGAAATGGTCCTGCTTCCGTCTGAGGCCGCCTTGCTGGCGGACAACCTGAGCAACGCCATGCGGGACAACTCCAGATCGATGCTGCATGAGTTGTTCCGGGAGTCGGCGACAGCTCTTGGCCCTGGGGTTGTGCTCGTGTCGAAGTCGGATCAGTACCAGGTCTGAGCCTGCCCCGTCACTGACCTCACAGGAAGGCACACCCATGCCCGGAACCGACCTGTACAGCCTGCCCATCGAGGGAGCCACGTTCTTCAAGGCGTGCGGGGGCAACACGCACCCGGACGGCGAATCCTGCGCCACCCTGGCGAAGATCGGCCCCGACGCGTGGGCGCTGGGCGACGACAAGCGCCCCGACATGGCCCCGCTGCGGTTCACCACTGCCGAACTGGAGGCGGCCGGTATCGACCCGGCTCGCTTCGGCCTGTCTGCCTGACGGCCGTTCCTGATGCCCTCCGACCCCGGCTCGATCCCCCGAGAGTCGGGGCCGGTTGGGCGCTTCCCCCTTCTTCCTGCACTGAACGGGACGACAGTTGCACCACCATGGGTATCTGTGGACCGGCTCCAAGCAACGGTTCGATGACGAGGCTCTGAGACGACCTCCCCACCCTGATCCACCCCCGGCGGACGGCAAGCCGGAACTGATCCAGCGGCACAGGGAAGTGAAGGCGGAGTTCCCCGTCGTAGACCTCCCGCCGCTCGAAACGTCGTACTGGCTGATCAAGCCAAGGAAGCTGATTCGCGGTACCTGGGAGGAGCCGAAGGAAGCGGCGGAATGGCTCGGTCAACGGCTCACCGAGTACGCGCCCCGATTCGCTTCCGAGACGGACCGCGACAGCACGCGGCTGGCGCTACTGGTCAACTCCGCTGCCGAACAGCTCGGTTGGGGCGGGGACGTATCCCACGGCTTCTACCTCGAACGCCCCTCGTACCTGTCCCTGGCCCTGGTGTGCTGCTCGCCGAATCACGCCATGCCGGAACCGGACTGCCCGGTGAAGTGACCGCGACACCCAGACCCCGCCGAGACCGCCCACACCTGATGAGGGGGAGCGCGCACGATGACCCGCACGGCCCTGCGGTATGTGAAGCACCGGATCACCCAACACCCAGACACAGAGGTGACGTTCGAGGCGAAGTGCCTGATGTGCGGCTGGGAGGCCGCACCTTCGGCGGATGGTGCGGCCGTGGACGTGGATTGCATGAGCCACACCGGCCGGACCCAGCACAACCGGTTCCGGCGCCTGTGCACATCGGTCGCCCTGGTCGAGCGGGCTGAGTAGAGCCGAAGCAACACAACAGCCCCGGCCCATTTCGGGCCGGGGCTGTTGTGTTGGTTGGTTAGAGGAGTGCTCGGAAGGGATTGGCGTCGAGGGGTTCCGGGCGCTTCGGTTCGGGCGTGGGCTCCGGGGCCTGCTTGGGAGTCGAGCGGTAGGTGTCCATGCGGACGACCGTGGCTCGGTTCTGCTCACGCAGAGAGTTGGTCGGCCGCGACACAGAGCGACGGGAATCGTCACCGTTCAGGTCACGCTCCGCGCGGGCCGGCTGTGCCTTCGAGTGACCGGAACCGTCACCGCGGAGCGTCAGAACCGTTTTCGGGCAGCCGGTCTTCCCTTCCCGTTCCACGGTCACGACGATTCCGGGGAGTTCCTTGACCTCTGCGGCCGACGCACCCACGTACGGGAGGACCTGAGACGACGTGGCCCGACCGCCGTGCAGTTCGATTCGGGCCCGGACCTTGCCGGCGAGGCTGAGCGGCTGGCGCTTCACCTTCGGGGCATCGGTCCCCTTCGTGATGCGGATCGCGTCCTGGACGGAGCGGCGAACCAGGGTGAAGGCGGCCGTCAGAATCTCGTCCGTGATGTGCTCGGAGCATTCGGAGGCGGCCAGGCAGGCCGCGACCCTGAGCGTCTGCTCTGAGGTCCGCTCGATGAACACCGCCTGAGCCTCCGGCAGGGTCTCACCCAGGATGCGCGCGTACCGGCGAACGATCCGCCACAGCGGCCGGGCTTCCTCAGAGAGGGTGATCACGCGGGGGCGGGCGGTGGCCCACCCATAAGCGTCGGACAGTTCGGAGCCGTCCACCTTCGGCACGCTCACGCGGTCGTCGTCGAGCATGGGCACGGAGCCGAGCAGGAACGGAAGGATGCGGTTGTACGAGCCTCCGGCCGCCTCCGACTCGCCCACGTACTTGGACCAGTCGGAGGGGGTGACGTGGCAGTGCAGCACCATGGCCGGGTCGCGGACTTCCTGCGCCTCTTCCTTGGTGGTGTTCCGGAGCGTCGCCCCGTCCCAAGCCGCGCGGAGTTTGGTCGTGAACGACACATCCCGCTTGACCCTGCGGAGCACTTCCGACCACTCCTCCTCAACCACCAACGCCCGCACGTCGCGCCCGTGTTCAGTTTCGGCCGTGGCCTCCTGTTGCTCCCACAGGTGAACGCCAGGACGCGGAGCGGGAACGCCTCGGCCCGGCGTGGACGGATCACGACCTGGTGTTCGCCCGCGACGGCTTCAAGCTCTACCGGGGCGAAGCAGGCGGACCCCAGGACCCCGAGAAGGTCTCGGCCCGGTAGCGCACCCTGCGCACCCGCCTGAAGCTCCCCGAGGAGTTTCGCATCCACGACTGGCGGCACAGCAAGGTCACCAACGATCTGGAGGCCGGAGAGAATCCCGTCGAGGTCTCCGCCAACGTCCGGCACCACTCGCCGGGCTACACCATGGCCCGCTACGGCCACAGCAGGAAGAACGGAGCCCGGAAGCTCGCCGCCTCCGGAGCGAACAGGCTCGGCCTGTCATCCCTGGTCTGACCAGGTAACTCTCTGGGCTGTTGGTCACGTGGTTGGTCACGCCACACCCCAGAAAACAGAAAAACCCCAGATCAACTGGGGTCTCTGCTGGTGTCCGAGGGGGGACTTGAACCCCCACGCCCGATAAAGGGCACTAGCACCTCAAGCTAGCGCGTCTGCCATTCCGCCACCCGGACTAGGTGTGTGTCTCTGCGGGGTGTTCCCCGCGGCGACATGGATAACAATACCAAGGTTTCGGAGTGCCTTTCACCTGGGTATCCATACGGGCCATAAGCTTTATTTATGGGCAATACCGGGCAAACCGCGACAACAAGCGGCGTCACATGGCGCAGGCCGCGGCCGCTGTCGCCGTTGCGGGAGCATCTGCGGGACACGTTCTGGTTCGCCCCGACCGTGGGACTGCTGGGGGCCGCGGTGACGGCCGGGGTGGCGCTGGAGCTCGACTGGCTGCTGATCGAGAGCCTTCAGCGCGACGGCGACTACGACACCGTCTCCTCCCTGATCGACCTCGCCGACGACACGAAGTCGATCATCACCACCGTCGGGTCCGCGATGCTGACCTTCATCGGTGTGGTGTTCTCGATCAGCCTGGTGGCGCTCCAGATGGCCAGCGGGCAGTTCTCGCCGCGCGTGGTGCGGCTCTACGTCCGCAGCCGGATCACCAAGTGCACGTTCGCGGTCTTCCTCGCGACGTTCCAGTTCGCCCTGCTGGTGCAAGCCTCCTACCAGGGGGACACCGATCCCCGGACGATCAGCACGGTGCCGATCATCTCCAGCATCGCCTGCGTGGTGATGGTCATGGTGAGCCTGGTGCTGTTCGTCGCCTACGTGAACTCCACGATCCGGCTGATGCGCGTCAGCCACGTCATCGACCGGATCGCCTCGGAGTCCTTCCGGGTGCTGGACAAGCACGGCGCGGCGGGCGGCGAGGTCCCCGAGCTGGGACCCGCCTCGGCCGAGATCGCGCACCGCGGGCGGGCGGGGGTGCTGCGGGACGTGAACATCGCGCGCCTGGTGCGGGTGGCCCGGCGGTACGGCGTCGTGCTGCGGCTCATCCCGCGCATCGGGGACTTCGTGGTGCCGGGCACCCCGGTGCTCGCCGTGCACGGCGGTACGGGGCCGCCGCCGCGGGCGCTGCGCTACACCGTGTCGGTGGGCGTGGAGCGGACCTTCCACCAGGACCTGGGGTTCGGGCTGCGGCAGCTGTCCGACATCGCGCAGCGGGCCCTGTCCCCCGCCGTGAACGACCCGACGACGGCCGTGCAGTGCCTGGACCGCATCGTGCAGATCCTGGCCACCGTCGCCGGCCGCCCCCTGGGCGCGCTGCGCCACCCCGACCGCAAGGGCACGGTGCGGCTGGTGCAGGACCTGCCCGGCTGGACGGACCTCGTCGACCTGGGCTTCGCGGAGATCCGCGGCTGCGCGACGGGCGCGCCGCAGGTGACCCGGCGGCTGATGGCCGCTCTGGACGACCTTTCGGCTCTTGCCCCTGAGGAGCGGCGCGTGCCGTTGCTGCGGCATCGGGTGCTTTTGCGGCAGGCGGTGGAAAGGGTGGTGCCGGAGGCGGCTGACCGGGATTTCGCTCTGCTGCCGGATCGGCAGGGGATCGGGTGAGGGGGCTTCGCCGTTGCGGGGTGCGGGTCCTTGGCGCCTGCGGCGGGCTTTTCCCCTACCCGCCCCTTCCCGAACTGGGGCGCGCGCCCCAGACCCCCGGCTACCGGTCCGTTGCCGCCTGCGGCGGGAGCGGGCTGCGGCCGCGGGGGGGGGGGGGGGGGGGGGGGGGGGGGGTTTTCTCCCCCCCCCCCCCCCCCACCCGCGGAGAGGTAACCCCACAACACCCACACCCCACCGCCCCCCGACCC